>NZ_KB290503.1:155069-177262 GCF_000282835.1 Pandoraea sp. B-6
CCCCGGCTTGCAGCAGCGCATCGACTTGGTCCTGCATGAGCGCGATGAGCGGCGAGACGACGATGCCGATGCCGGGGCGCAGCAACGCGGGGATCTGATAACACAGGGACTTGCCGCCGCCGGTCGGCATCAGCACAAGCGCGTCGCCCCCGTCGGCCACGTGGTCGACGATGGCGGCCTGATCGCCACGGAATGCGTTATAGCCGAATACGGTACGGAGGACTTCGAGTGCGCTTGCCATGGGCGGGAGTATACCGGTTCCCCCCCGGCTGCGGCGCGCATCGGCCCCGAGCGCGGCCATTGTGATGAATTTTGCGGTGATGTCCGAGTCAGGCTCGGACGTGTCCCGGCAAGACCGGCCGGTACGATAGAATAGCGGTTTTTCCGCCGTCCCCCACCTACATGAGCGCACCGCACAAGCCCGTCGGACCGATTCTTCGGCGTCTGCTGGGCTATCTTCAGCCGTATTGGCACATGGGCCTGCTGGCCGTTCTCGCCATGGCGCTCGTGGCCGCGACCGAAGCGGCCATTCCGGCCGTCCTCAAGCCGGTGCTCGACAAGGGGTTCTCGGGCCAGGATCCATGGAATCTGTGGTACGTGCCTGCCGCCGTGATCGGTCTGGCTGTCATCCGGGGGGTAGCGCAATATTCGGCCAACTACATGCTCTCGTGGGTGTCCAACCGCGTGCTGCTCGACCTGCGGGTGCGCATGTTCGACCGCCTGCTGCATGCACCGGCCGTCTTCTATCAACGCGAGACGACGAGCACGCTCATCAATGCACTCGTCTATGAAGTCAACCAGGTGCTCGGCGTACTGACCACGGTGCTCATCACGCTCGTGCGCGATTCGCTCACTGTCGTCGGCCTGCTGGGCTACCTGTTCTATCTGAACTGGCGTCTTACGCTCGTCGTGGCTGTGATTCTGCCGTTCATCGGCTGGCTCGTCGGCAAGATCAACCGGCGCCTGCGTCGTTTGAACCGCGAACAGCAAACGCTGACCAATGCGCTGTCATACGTGGTCGAAGAAGCCGTGGGTGGCTACAAGGTGGTGAAGATTCACAACGGCGAAGCGTACGAAAAGTCGCGCTTCGACAAGATGACGAGCACGCTGCGCGGTTATGCCATGCGCGTGACCGTCTCAGGCGGTCTGGCGCAGCCGGTGACGCAGGCCCTCGCCTCGCTGGCACTGGCCATCGTCATTACGGTGGCGATGATCGAGTCGTCCTCGGGCGAGATGACCGTGGGCGGCTTCACGGCCTTCGTCACGGCGCTGCTGCTGGTCGTCTCCCCGCTCAAGCATCTGATGGATGTCAACCAGCCGCTGCAGCGTGGCGTGACGGCCGCGGAGCTGATTTTCGAAGTCATGGACGTCGAAGTCGAGCCGACCGGCGGCGAGCGCACGCTCGAGCGCGCCAAGGGGCGCGTGACGTTCGATCAGGTGAGCTTCCACTATGGTGCCAGCGAGCGTCCGACGCTCGATCGGATCTCGCTCGAGGTGGCGCCCGGTGAGATGGTGGCGCTGGTGGGGCCCTCCGGCAGCGGCAAGACCACGCTGGTCAATCTGGTGCCGCGCTTCTACGATCCGACCGGTGGCCGGATTCTGCTCGACGACATTGCGCTGACGGACCTGCGCCTGGCCGATCTGCGTCGTCAAATTGCGTTCGTGAGCCAGGACGTCGTGCTGTTCAACGACACCATCGCCGCAAACGTGGCTTACGGCCAAGAGATCGACGCCGAGCGCGTGCAGGCAGCGCTGCGGGCGGCCAATCTGGCCGACGCGGTCGCGGCCATGCCCGAAGGCGTCGAAACGCTCGTGGGCGACAACGGCATGCGCCTGTCGGGCGGTCAGCGTCAACGTCTGGCCATCGCACGCGCGATCTACAAGGATGCTCCTATCCTGATCCTGGACGAAGCAACGTCCGCGCTGGATTCGGAGTCCGAGCGTCACGTGCAGGCCGCGCTGGAAGTCCTGATGGAAGGGCGCACCACGCTGGTGATCGCGCACCGCCTCTCGACCATTGAGCGCGCCGACCGGATCGTCGTGCTCGAACATGGCCGCATCGTGGAGCAGGGCTCGCACCAGGCGCTGGTGGCGCATAATGGCCTCTACGCGCATCTGCACCGTATTCAGTACGCGCAGCAGCAGGACGCCTGACGTCGCCGTCGCGTCGCGAACGTCAGCGCTTATCCGCCCGACCTGGAGAAGATCACGATGAGTCAGCCGCCGATCAGCCGTTTCCCTGTGCCCGACCTTGCCGCGTTGCCGGCCGATATTCGGGCACGTATCGACGACGTGCAGGAAAAGGCCGGCTTCATCCCGAACGTGTTCCTCACGCTGGCGCATCGCCCCGCTGAATTCCGCGCTTTTTTTGCGTATCACGATGCGCTGATGGCCAAAGAAGGCAATCTGAGCAAAGGCGAACGCGAGATGATCGTGGTCGCCACGAGCGCGGTGAATCAGTGTCTGTATTGTGTCGTTGCACACGGTGCGCTGGTGCGCATTTATGAAAAGCAGCCGCTGCTCGCCGATCAGGTGGCCGTCAACTATCTGAAGGCGGACCTGAGCGCGCGTCAGCGGGCGATTCTCGACTATGCGATGAAGGTGTGCGAGCGCTCCCACGAAGTCGGCGACGACGATTACGCGGCGCTGCGCCAACACGGTCTCGACGACGAGGACATCTGGGACATCGCCGCGATCACGGCGTTTTTCGGCATGTCCAACCGCATCGCCAACGCCATTTCGATGCGGCCGAACGACGAATTCTTTTTGATGGGACGCGTGCCGCGCAAGTAAGGCCGCTCCCCCTTCTTTATTTTTAGCCCATGATCTTTGTGACTGGCGGTGCCGGGTTTATCGGTGCGAATTTCGTTCTTGACTGGCTCGTGCAGCATGACGAACCTGTGTTGACCATCGACAAGCTGACTTACGCGGGCAATCTCGCCAATCTTGCGGGTATCGAGCATGACCGGCGGCATCGCTTTGCCCAAGTCGATGTCTGCGACCGCGACGCCCTCGGTCGGCTGTACGCCGCGCATCGGCCGCGCGCGGTGCTGCACTTCGCGGCGGAGAGCCACGTCGACCGTTCCATCCACGGCCCAGGTGACTTCGTGCAGACGAACATCGTCGGCACGTTCACGATGCTCGAAGCCGCACGCGCCTATTGGGGAACGCTCGACGGCGAGGCGCGCGATGCCTTCCGCTTCCTGCACGTCTCGACGGACGAAGTCTATGGCTCACTGAGCCCGAGCGATCCGGCCTTCACCGAGACCACGCCGTACGCCCCCAACAGCCCGTACTCGGCGTCGAAGGCCGGTTCCGACCATCTGGTGCGTGCCTATCACCACACCTATGGCCTGCCGGTGCTCACGACCAACTGCTCGAACAACTACGGCCCGTACCAATTCCCCGAAAAGCTTATCCCGCTGGTGATCGCCAATGCGCTGGCCGGCAAGCCGTTGCCGATCTATGGCGACGGCAGCAACGTGCGCGACTGGCTGTATGTCGGCGACCATTGCTCCGCCATTCGCGAGGTGCTCGCCAGAGGCGTCACGGGCGAGGTGTACAACGTGGGCGGCTGGAACGAGCAGAACAACCTGTCGGTCGTGAAGCACCTGTGTGCACTGCTCGATGAACTGTCGCCGCGCACCGACGGCAAATCGTACGGCGATCAGATCACGTTCGTCACCGACCGGCCGGGCCACGACCGCCGCTATGCCATCGACGCGCGCAAGCTCGAGCGCGAACTGGGCTGGCGCCCGGCCGAGACGTTCGAGACCGGCATGCGCAAGACGGTACAGTGGTACCTCGCCAACGGGGAGTGGGTGCGCCAGGTGCAGTCAGGCGAATACCAGCGCTGGATCGAAACGCACTATCAAAAGAACGACTGAGGCACGCATGAGTATCAAGCGCAAGGGCATCATTCTCGCGGGCGGCTCCGGCACCCGACTGTATCCGGCGACGCTCGCCGTCTCCAAGCAGTTGCTCCCGGTCTACGACAAGCCGATGATCTATTACCCGTTGTCCACGCTGATGCTGGCGGGGATTCGGGACGTGCTGATCATCTCGACGCCGCAGGACACGCCGCGCTTCGAGCAACTGCTGGGCGACGGCAGTCAGTGGGGATTGAACCTGCAATACGCCGTGCAACCGTCGCCGGACGGACTGGCGCAGGCATTCCTGATCGGCGCGGACTTCATCGGTCGCGACCCATGCGCGCTGGTGCTTGGCGACAATCTGTTCTACGGCCACGATTTCGCGTCACTACTTTCGGCAGCGAATAACCAGACGGAAGGGGCTTCTGTGTTCGCCTACCGCGTGCACGATCCAGAGCGATACGGCGTGGTGACGTTCGATGAAAGCGGCAAAGCCATCGACCTCGTCGAGAAACCCAAGGCGCCGAAGTCGCGCTACGCCGTGACCGGTTTGTACTTCTGCGACAACGACGTCATAGAGATTGCTCGCTCGATCAGGCCGTCGGCGCGTGGTGAGCTGGAAATCACCGACGTCAACAACGAATACCTGCGTCGCGGCAAGCTCAACGTCCAGATCATGGGGCGGGGTTATGCATGGCTGGATACCGGCACGCACGAATCGATGCTCGAGGCGAGCACATTCATCCAGACGATCGAAAGCCGTCAGGGCCTGAAGGTCGCATGCCCCGAAGAGATCGCATACCGGCGCGGCTGGATCGATGCCGCCGCCATCGAGGCACTCGCGCAACCGCTCGCCAAGACCGGTTACGGCCAATACTTGCTCTCGATGTTGCGCGAGCGGTTGTTCTGAGCTTGCCGCGACGCTTTCCTTCGATCCTAACCGGTATCTCGCTATGCAAGTGACTCCCACCGCCATTCCTGCCGTTCGCGTGATCGAACCGAAGGTCTTTGGCGACGCTCGCGGCCATTTCTTCGAGAGCTTCAACCAACGCGGCTTCGACAACGCGCTCGGCGAGGCGCTCACATTCGTGCAGGACAACCAGTCGCGCTCGGTCCGTGGCGTACTGCGCGGCCTGCACTACCAGGTCAAGCAACCACAGGGCAAGCTCGTGCGCGTGCTGCACGGCGAAATCTACGACGTGGCGGTCGATATTCGTGAAGGCTCGCCGACCTTCGGCAAGTGGGTCGCGGAGGTGCTGAGCGCCGAAAGCAAGAAGCAGCTATGGATCCCGGTAGGTTTCGCCCACGGTTTCGTGGTGACGTCGGAGACGGCCGAAGTGCTGTACAAGACCACGGATTACTGGGCGCCGCAGTTCGAGCGCTGCATTCGCTGGGACGACCCGACGCTTGCGATTCCCTGGCCGCTCGACGGCATCACGCCGATCGTCTCGGACAAGGATCGGCAGGGCATGCTGTTCTCGGAGTACCGGCACGAAGACTGATGTCGCCTACGGAACACCGTTCCGTAGGGGTACCCTCGGCCGCTTCAGCCCGGTCGTCAATCGACGGCGGGGCCGGCGGCGGCCGTGGCTTTTGCGGGCGGCGCTGCGCGGTTGGCGACGTCTGCCTCGCCCGGTGCGGCAGACGTGTCGCCCGTCACCCGCAGTATTCTCACGGCGCGCAGGCCAAAGCGCGCGGTGAGCGCATCGGCCACGCTCTGCGACGACGGTTCGATGCCGTCGTCGATGGGCACACCCTCCGCGCCCGAACTTGCCGGTTCACGCAGCCCTTCGACAATCACGTCGGCTTCCAGCCCGTTGTTCAGATAGTGCAGTTTGACGTCGTGCAGCGCCAGCGCATTGGCGCGGCACAGCGCCTCTGCCGCGCTGACCACGACCGAGCGCGCAGGCCATTGCTGCAATGCGGTGCCCTTGGTGTCGCTCTCCGGATCGACGTGTACGAGTACATCGAGAATCTGCGGCTCCAGCATGACCGTCGCGCGCGCCTGTTCCGCGATGTAGTGTCCCTCCGAGACCGACAGACGCGCATCGACGAGGATGTGCACATCGACGACGATTTCATCGCCCATGCGCCGCGTGCGCAGCATGTCGATGGTGCGCACGCCGGGCGTCGCGAGTAGCCGTTCCCGAATGGTGACAGTCGTGGCGTCGTCCACGCCGCGATCGATGAGATCCTGCAACGCGTTCCAGCCGAACTTCCACCCGGTGCGTCCGATCATCAGTCCCACGAGGGCGGCGGCCAGCGGGTCGAGAATGCGATAGCCCGCAAGGTTGCCCAGAATACCGAACGCCACGACGAGCGACGAGAGCGCGTCGGAGCGCGCGTGCCACGCATTGGCCACGAGCATCGCCGAGCGCACGCGCTGCGCGGCGCGCAGCATATAGCGAAAGAGGCCTTCCTTGCTGACCAGCACCAGAACCGCAACGACCAGCGCGATCATGTGCACTTCCGGAATGTCTTCCGGATGCAGCAGCCGCTCGATGCCGCGCCAGAGCATTCCCGCCCCCACCACGAGCAGAATGACGCCAAGAAACAACGACGCCGCGTTTTCGTAGCGGCTATGACCGTAGGGGTGGTCGGCGTCCGGCGCACGGGCGCTGCCCCTTGCGGCGGCCAGCACGACGAAGTCCGAGACGATGTCCGAGAGCGAGTGAATGCCGTCGGCAATCAATGCCTGCGAACGGGCGAAGATGCCGATGACGATCTGCGCCGTCGTGAGCACGATATTGACCCAGATGCTGACCCAGGTTGTCTTGCGCGCGACAGCGTGTTTGTCGAGCGCCTCGCTCGATGCCGCCAGGTTGTCGTAGTTCGAGTAGGGCATGACGTCGGAACGTGGGAGCGTTGAGTGCGGTTACATCAAAATGATGTCGTACTGTTCCTGATGGAACGACGACTCCACCTGCAGCGAAATCGGCTTGCCGATGAAGTCGATCAGCATCGCGAGATGCTGAGACTCCTCTTCGAGGAACAGATCGACGACTTCCTGCGAGGCGATCAGGCGGAATTCGCGCGGATTGAACTGACGCGATTCGCGCAGAATCTCGCGCAGAATGTCGTAGCACAGCGTGCGCGGCGTCTTGACCTGTCCCTTGCCCTGACAGACGGCACACGGCTCGCACAGCACATGGGCGAGCGACTCGCGCGTGCGCTTGCGGGTCATTTCGACGAGTCCGAGCTGGGAGAAGCCGTTCACGGTAATGCGCGTCCGGTCGCGGGCGAGCGCCTTCTTCAGTTCGGCGAGCACCGAATCGCGATGCTCGGTGTTCTCCATGTCGATGAAGTCGATGATGATGATCCCGCCCAGATTGCGCAGCCGCAACTGGCGCGCGATCATCAAGGCCGCTTCGAGGTTCGTTTTGAAGATCGTGTCGTCGAAGTTGCGTGCGCCGACGTAGCCGCCGGTGTTCACGTCGATGGTCGTCATCGCCTCGGTCTGATCGATCATCAGATACCCGCCGGACTTCAGATCGACGCGACGCGACAACGCCCGCTCGATTTCCGTCTCGACGTTGTACAGGTCGAACAGCGGCCGCTCGCCGGTGTAATGCGTGAGCTTGCCGAGCACCGCCGGTGTATAAGTGGTCGCGAATTCGGCCAGCTTCTGGAACGTCTCGCGCGAGTCGACCAGGATTTTGCCCGTCTCCTCGTGCACGAAATCGCGCAGCACGCGCTGGGCAAGGTTCAGATCCTGATACAGCAGGGCAGGCGCAGGCACGCGCGTGCTCTGCTCGCCGATGGTTTGCCAGGACTTGCGCAGATAGGCGATGTCGTTCGCCAGTTCGGCGTCGGCCGCGTCTTCCGCGATGGTGCGCACGATGAAGCCGCCTTTCTCGTCGGCCGGCACGAGCGCCTGGATCTTGCTGCGCAGCGCCTCGCGCTCCGCTTCGCTCTCGATGCGCTGCGAAATGCCGATGTGGGGCTCCTGCGGTAGGTAGACGAGCGTGCGCCCGGCAATGCTGATCTGCGTCGACAGGCGCGCGCCCTTTGTGCCGATCGGATCCTTGATGACCTGCACCATCAGCGTCTGCCCCTCGAACACCGTTTTCTCGATAGGCGGCTGCGGATGCGGCGTGGAGGTGTCGTTGTTCGTACGCGGATGCCAGATATCGGCCACGTGCAGGAACGCCGCTCGCTCCAGCCCGATATCGATGAACGCCGATTGCATGCCTGGCAGCACGCGCACGACCTTGCCCAGATAGATGTTGCCGACCAGGCCGCGCGAGAGCGTGCGCTCGATGTGCAATTCCTGCACGGCACCGAGCTGCATGAGTGCCACACGGGTTTCCTGTGGCGTGATGTTGACCAGAATGTCTTCGTTCATAGAGTGTCGACCCGACTCAATAAGGCTTGGCAAATTCGGTAAGCGTCAGAAGTCGACGCCGGCCTGGCGCAACAGCGCGGCGGTCTCGCACAGCGGTAGCCCCATGATGCCGGAGTAGCTGCCATCGATGCGCAGCACGAATTCGGCGGCCTTGCCCTGAATACCGTATGCCCCGGCCTTGCCTCTCGGCTCGCCCGAGGCGACGTAACGCTCGATCTCTTCACGGCGCATCGGCCGGAACCAGACATGCGAGATGTTCACTGCCTGATGGATCTGGCCGTCGGCGCAGACGGCCACGGCGGTCAGCACACGATGGCGTGTGCCCGACAGACGGGCGAGTACGGCACAGGCGTCGGCGTCGTCGAAAGGCTTGCCGAGGATGGTGCCGTCCAGGCATACCGTCGTGTCGGCCGCCAGAATGGGGGCGCCAGGCAGGCCTGCGCGGGCGAGGCGCGTGAGCGCCGCTTCGGCCTTGGCACGCGTGACGCGCTGCACGTAGTCGTCCGGTGGCTCTCCCGGCAGCACGGCTTCGAGTGCTTCGGCGTCCTCGTGGGCGCCCGGCAGCAGCAGCTCGAAACGAACGCCGAGCTGTTGCAACAGTTCCTGGCGGCGGGGACTTTGCGACGCGAGATAGATGTACGGCATGGCGGCTTGGCTTGAATTCGTCCAGCCCGGCACACGGCTTCGCAACGACTGGCAAGCGCGTGCACCGGGCCGCGGGATGGGCTGGGCGAGGGGGAACGCCCTATTATGCCGCCTTGCGCTCACGCCCGCCAGCGCGCGCGGGGGGCAGACGGCGATGTCGACGGGAAAACGGGCGGATTGCCGCGGATTGCCGAGGACTCCGCGGGGCAAGCGTTCAAGCGTCGGCGAGGAAGTCGGCGCCGATCAGGTCGATGCGGTCGGTGCAGATGGCATCGACACCCCACGCCGCCAGTTCACGTGCACGGGCCGGATCGTTGACCGTGTAGACCAGCATTTGCAGGCCGGCCGCCTTGATCTGTGCGACCTGCGGGCCGTCGAGCGGCTGATGGCTCGCGTGCAGCGAGACGGTGCCGAGCTGGCGGGCGTCCTCGCGCCAATGCGCCGGAATGGCCTCGTACAGCATGCCGCGCGGCAGGTCGGGGACAGCGGCCGCCGCGGCTTCGAGCGCGTCGTACGAGAACGACGAGAGCAACGGCGGCTGGGCCTGTCCGGCCCACAGCGCCTGCACGGCCTGGGCGACCCGCTTGCCCGTTTCCGCCTCGCGGCCCGGGCACGGTTTGATTTCGACGTTCGCCGCCAGCCCCAGCGCAATACAGCGCTCGGCCACCTGGGCGAGGGTCGGCATCGCCTGACCCGCGAAGCGCTCGCCAAACCAACTGCCGGCATCGAGTTTTGCGATGTCGGCGTAGGTCATTTGCGCGGCAGCGCCGTGCCCGTTGCTGGTCCGATCGACCGTGTCGTCGTGCAGCAGGAAGACGGTGTTATCCGCCGAGAGCTTGGCATCGAACTCGACCATGCGCAGGCCGAGCGAGGCCCCCATCTCGAACGCGGCCAACGTGTTTTCCGGGGCCAGCTTACCGCCGCCACGGTGCGCGACGATGCGGGGATAGGGCCAGGCGGGCCACAAACGCGTCGGTGTCGAGGGGGCGGTCATGCTTCGACTCGCTTGCCGGTCGTCGGATCGAACAGGTGCAACGCCTTGGCCGAGATGGCCAGCGGCACCACCGTACCCGCCGCCGGCCGCATCTCGTGCGGCAGACGCACCGTGACGGGCTGCTCGCCCCAGCGGCCATGCGCCAGATTGTCGGCGCCGAGCAGTTCGAGCTGATCGACGAGGATGTTGGTCTGCGCGGCAAAGGCACCCAGGCCGTTGTGCTGCTCGGCGGGCACCAGATGTTCGGGGCGCACGCCGAGCATGAGTTCACGGTTGGCATACGCCATGCTCGTGGGCGGCAGACGCAGGGCCGGCCCGCCACCGTCGACCTCGAACGTACGGCCTTCCGAGTCTACGCGGCCCTTGAGCAGATTCATGGCGGGCGAGCCCATGAAGCTCGCCACGAACAGCGATGCGGGGCGCTCGTACACATCCGTCGGGGTGCCGATCTGCTCGGCGTAGCCCTTGTTCATGACGATCACGCGATCCGCCAACGTCATCGCCTCGATTTGATCGTGGGTGACATACAGGCTGGTGGTCTTGAGGCGCGCGTGCAGCCGCTGGATTTCCAGACGCATCTGCACACGCAGCTTGGCATCGAGGTTCGAGAGCGGTTCGTCGAACAGGAATACCGCGGGCTCACGCACGATCGCGCGGCCCATGGCCACGCGCTGGCGCTGACCGCCCGAGAGTTCGCGCGGCTTGCGTGCGAGCAGGGGTTCCAGTTCCAGAATGCGTGCGGCGGTGAGCACGCGCTCGTCGATGATCTTCTTGTCGATGCCGCGGATCTTCAAGCCGTACGACATGTTTTGGCGCACATCCATGTGCGGATAAAGCGCGTAGTTCTGGAACACCATCGCGATATTGCGATCCTTCGGCTCCAGTTCATTGACGACTTGCGAGCCGATCAGGATGCTGCCTTCGCTGACCGATTCGAGGCCGGCCACCATGCGCAGCAGCGTCGACTTGCCGCAACCGGAGGGGCCGACGATGACCACGAATTCGCCGTCTTCGATGTCGATGTCGACACCGTGCAGGACATAGTTCTTCCGGTCGTAGGTTTTTTTGACGCGATGGAGTTTGAGATTTGCCATGATTACTTTTCCGAATCGACCAGACCGCGCACGAACCAACGCTGCATGAGCAGGACCACCGCGAGGGGCGGCAACATGGCGAGCAGCGTGGCGCTCATGACGAGTTGCCATTGGGTGGCGGTGTCGCCGCTGCCGATCATGCTCTTGATGCCGACCACGGCCGTCGTCATCGACGGGGCGTTGGTCACCAGAATCGGCCACAGGTACTGATTCCAGCCATAGATGAAGGTGATGACGAACAGCGCCGCGATGTTCGTTTTCGAGAGCGGCAACACCACGTCGACGAAGAAGCGCATCGGGCCGGCGCCATCGATGCGCGCGGCTTCGACGAGTTCGTCGGGCAGCGTCATGAAGAACTGCCGGAACAGGAACGTGGCCGTGGCCGACGCGATAAGCGGCAGCGTCATGCCCGTGTAGGTGTTGATGAGGCCGAGGGTCGAGATCACCTGTACCGTTGGGAAGATCCGCACTTCGACCGGCAGCATCAGCGTGACGAAGATCAGCCAGAAGAACAGATTGCGCAACGGGAAACGGAAATACACGATGGCGAAGGCCGACAGGATCGACACCGAGATCTTGCCGATGGTGATGACCAGCGCCATGAACAGGCTGTTGCCGAGCATTAGCCCAAACGGCATGGCGGAATCGCCCGTGCCCTGATTCCACACGGTGGCAAGGTTCTGGAGCAGGTGCGTGCTCGGGATGAGCGACAACGGAACGTTGAAGATTTCGCGCTCGTTCATGGTGGCGGCGACGAACGCCACATAGAGCGGGAAGACGACCAACAGCACGCCGATGACCAGCATGACGTGGCAGAAGATATCCAGGCCGCGACGATTCTCGATCATGCGTATTGCACCTTGCGTTCAATGAAACGGAACTGCACGACCGTGAGCACGATGACGATGACCATCAGCACCACCGACTGGGCAGCCGAGCTGCCGAGGTCGAGCCCCTTGAAGCCTTCCGAGTAGATCTTGTAGATCAGCGTCATGGTCGACTGACCCGGCCCACCGCCGGTCGCGGCATCGATCACCGGGAACGTGTCGAAGAACGAGTACACGAGGTTGACCACGAGCAGGAAGAACGTCGTCGGCGAAATCAGCGGCAACACCAGCCCGAAGAAGCGCCGGATCGGCCCGGCGCCGTCGATGGCCGCCGCTTCCACGAGCGAGCGCGGAATCGCCTGCAAACCCGCGTAGAAGAACAGGAAGTTGTAGCTGATCTGCTTCCAGATCGAGGCGAGCACGACGAGGAACATCGCCTGGCCGCCATTGAGCGCGTGATTCCACTCGATGCCGAGCTTCGCCAGGCCGTAGGTGACAAGCCCGATGCTCGGATTGAACAGGAAGGCCCACAGTACGGCCGCGATGGCCGGTGCCACCGCGTAGGGCCAGATGAGCAGCGTCTGGTAGGTGCGCTTGCCCCGCGTGACCCGGTCGGCCATGGCCGCGAGCAGCAACGAGATGACCAGTCCGCAGACCGTCACCAACCCGCTGAAGATCATCGTGGTGCGAAACGACGCGAGGTAGAGCGGGTCGCGCCATAGCGAAACGAAGTTGTCCAGGCCGACGAACTCACTGGACAGCCCAAAGGCGTCCTGCGCCGATGTCGATTGCCACAGGGCCTCGCCCGCGGGCCACAGGAAGAACACGACGGTAATGAGGAGCTGCGGGGCGACGAGCGCGTAGGGCAGCCAGCCGGTTCCGAAGCGAGGGCGTTCTCTGGAGTTATGCGCCATAACGTAATGAGCAGAAAAAACCAACCCGGCCCGTGTTGTCGACGGGCCGGGTGGTCATAGTAACGTCGCGACGGTAACGCCGCAATGCGCGCCGCGAACGCCATTCATTCGCCAATTCGCCGGCTTGGCGTTCGCGATCGTGCGTTTTGAGGACGGCTTAGCCGCCTTGTTTCTGGAAGCGGCGCAGCAGCTCGTCGCCACGCGCAACGGCCTTGTCCAGCGCGGCTTTGGGCGTTTGCTTGCCGCTCCACACGCCTTCGAGTTCCTCGTCGACCACCGTGCGAATCTGCGGCATGTTGCCCAGGCGCAGACCCCGCGTGAACGGCAGAGGCGGCTTGTTGAGCATCTGCTTGATGGCCACGTCGGCGCCGGGGTTCTTCGCGTAGAAGCCTTGCTTCTCGGTCAGTTCATAGGCGGCCTTCGTCACCGGCAGGTAACCGGTATCCTGGTGCCACTTCGCCGCCACCGCGGGCGACGCGAGGTAGTTCAGGAACTTGGCCACGCCCTTGTACTCGGCGGACGATTTGCCAGCGAGCACCCACAGGCTGGCGCCCCCGATCATGGCATTCTGCGGTGCACCCTTCACGTTGGCATCGTACGGCATCATGCCCACGCCATAGCTGAACTTGGCGTACTTGGCGATGTTGGCGAGGGCGCCCGATGAGGTGATGGCAATGCCGCAGTCGCCGCTGTAGAACTTCGAGGTCACTTCATCCTTGCGGCCCACATACGTGAACGTGCCTTCCTTGGCCATGTCGGCCAGGAACTGGATGTGCTTGATCTGCTGCGGGCCGTTGAAGTTCAGCTTGGCGTCAAGACCGTCGAAGCCGTTGTTCTTCGTGGCGAACGGCAGGGCATGCCAGGCGCTGTAGTTTTCGAGTTGCGTCCAGCCCTGCCAGCCGGTGCTGAAACCGCACGACAGGCCGGCGGCCTTGAGCTTCTCGGCGTCGGTCTTCACGTCGGCCCAGGTCTTCGGCGGGGTATTCGGATCGAGGCCCGCCTTCTTGAAGGCGTCCTTGTTGTAATACAGCACCGGCGTCGAGCTGTTGAACGGCATCGACACGAGATGGTTGGTCTTGCTGTCCGCGTAGTAGCTCGCCACGGTCGGCACGAACGCCGCTTCGTCGAACGGCTCGCCGGCGTCCTTCATGACTTGCCACACCGGCTTGACCGCCTTCTTGGCTTGCATCATCGTGGCCGTACCCACTTCGTACACCTGAAGAATGGCCGGTGCGTTACCGGCGCGGAACGCGGCGATACCGGCGGCCAGTCCCTGCTCGTAGTTGCCCTTGTAGATCGGGACAATCTTGTAGTCGCTTTGCGACGCGTTGAAATCGTTGGCGATCTGATTGACGCGATCGCCGAGGGCCGATTCCATCGAGTGCCAGAACTGAATCTCGGTTGCGGCCAGGGCCGACGTGCTCATGCCGAACGCCATTGCAGCGCCAACGCCGGCCAAAACGATACTTCGCAGGGACGGTTGCTTCATGCCAATCTCCGGTGGTTCACGAGAAGTCTAGTTGTTGTTCGCGGTGCGAACCTTGCAGCGCGGGCTAGACTACCACGTCATTGTGTTTTTTCCACCCGCAGCGCACAACGCGTGTTGCATGGCGGCGTCTAAGGGGATTGACAATCGTCTGGGGATGCCGGGCAGCGAGGCGTTGCGCGCGATTTGGCGTGCGGCGCAACGCGACGTTGCACCGCACAAGACGAATTGACTTATTTCCGACTTATTTCTGACCTGGTGTGTCGTCAGACGCGGTGATAGGGATGATTGGCATTGATGCTCCACGCGCGGTAGAGCTGCTCGGCGAGCAATACCCGCACCATACCGTGGGGCATCGTCAGGCTGGAGAGCCGGATGAGGGTGTCGGCGCGCGCCTTGAGGGCCGGGTCGAGGCCGTCTGCGCCGCCGATCACGAACGCCACGTCGCGCCCGTCTTGCTGCCAGCCGGTGAGCGATTGGGCCAGACGCATCGTCGTGAGGTCCTGTCCGCGTTCGTCCAGGCACACGAGGCGGCAGCCACGCGGCAGGGCCGCATCGATGCGCTGCGCTTCGGCCGCCATCACCGTCTCGGCCGTGCGGGAGTTGGAGCGTTGCTCCGGTTTGATTTCCTTGAGTTCGATACGCAGCTCGGGCGGCATGCGCTTGGCGTACTCGGCGAAAGCGGTCTCGATCCAGCCGGGCATCTTGTGCCCGACCGCGAGTATGAACAGACGCATGTCGGCTGAGTTCCGCGCAGTGCCGGCTTACTTTGCCTTGCGGCGTGCGGGGGCCGGCGCGTCGACGGCGTCGTCCTCGTCGTCTTCGTGATCTTCCGCGCTGGCCTTGGCGCCGGCCTTGGTACCGGCCGCTTTCAGGCGCACGGGCTTCTCGCCCCAGATCTCTTCGAGGTTGTAGTACTGGCGCAGGGCCGGCTGCATGATGTGCACGATGACGTCGCCCGTGTCGACCAGCACCCATTCGCCGACGTCTTCGCCTTCCATGCTGACGATGTCGCCGCCGGCGGCCTTGACCTTGTCCCGCACGCTTGCGGCGAGCGCCTTGGTCTGGCGATTGGACGTGCCGCTCGCGATGATCACGCGCTCGAACAGGGCGGTGAGGTGCTCGGTGTTGAACACCTTGATGTCCTGGGCCTTGACGTCTTCGAGGGCGTCGACGATCAGGCGCTGAAGTTTACGAATATCCATAGTGCGTCTTTTTGGTGAAACAGGGAGCGCCGAAGCGGCGACCGGGTAAGGGCCAAGGGCCGTCAGGCGCGATACAGGTGTTGCGCGCGGATGTAATGCCACACGGATTCGGGCAGATTCGCCGGGGGCGTGGCCGCGTCTCGCGCGTGCGCCAGCGTGGCGCGCAACTCGGTGGCGGAGATGTCGACAGCCAGTGAGTTGTCGATCAGTATGCCGCCGCATGGCGTGGATTGTACCCCGAGCGCGGACTTTTCCCGTTCGGCGAAGACTTGGCGCAGTTCTGAGGAGGCGGTGGCCCAGCGGAAACCGGGTCGCGCGGCCGCGCAGACGTGCGCGTAGTCGAACAGCTCGCGCCAGGCGTGCCAGGTATCCAGGCGCACCAGTTGGTCGGAGCCGATAAGCAGCGAGAGCGAGACCTGCGGGCCCAGGTCACGGCGCATCTCGCGCAGCGTATCGACGGTGTAGCTCGGCCCGGCGCGCTCGATCTCGCGCGTGCTGACGCGCAACCGGGTGGACGGTTGCGTGCGCGCGAGCGCTGCGGCGAGTTGCTCCGCGGCGAGGCGTGTCATGGCCAGACGATGTTCGGCCGCGGTGCTGCCTTGCTTTTGCGGCTGCTGGCCGGCTGGCATCAGGATCAGTTCGTCGAGGGCGAGTGTGCGCGCGAACAGTGCGCCGAGCGCGAGGTGCCCGGTGTGAATCGGATCGAACGTGCCGCCGAGCACGCCGATGCGCCGGATCGGACTGGCGGGCGACGGATGCGTGGCGTCGTGCCCAGTAGCGGAGGAGACGGTCATTCGCGGCCGGCCTTCACACCCACTCGCGGCGCACGAGGAAGTCGGTATAGAGCTTCGCTTCCGGGGTGTCCGGCTCGGGTTTCCAGTCGTAGTGCCATTTCACGATCGGCGGCATCGACATCAGGATCGATTCGGTGCGCCCCCCCGATTGCAGGCCGAAATGGGTGCCACGGTCCCAGACCAGGTTGAATTCGACATAGCGGCCACGCCGGTGGGCCTGGAAATCCCGTTCGCGCTCACCGTAGGGCATGCCGCGACGGCGCTCGACGATCGGGACATAAGCGTCGAGGAAGGCATCGCCCACACTTTGCATGACGGCGAAGCCCGTGTCGAAACCGCCGCCCGAGAAGTCGTCGAAGAAGATGCCGCCGATGCCGCGCGGCTCCTGGCGATGCTTCAGGTAGAAGTACTCGTCGCACCACGTCTTGAAACGCGGATACCACGCGGTGTCGAACGGATCGAGCGCGTCCTTGCAGGTCTGATGAAAGTGCCGGCAGTCCTCTTCGAACGGATAGTACGGCGTGAGATCCATACCGCCGCCGAACCAGAACGCGGGCAACTGGCCGGGAGCCGTGGCGATCAGAATGCGCACGTTGAAGTGCACAGTCGGGCAGTACGGATTGCGCGGATGCAGCACGAGCGAGACACCGAGGGCTTCGAAGCCACGCCCGGCCAACTCCGGGCGGGAGGCGCTGGCCGAACCTGGCAGCTTGTCGCCGACCACATGAGAGAAGTTCACGCCGCCGCGCTCGAAGAAGTCGCCATCGTCGAGCACGCGGGTGCGGCCGTCCCCGCGCAGTGCGCTATCGGCCGGACGTTGCCAGTCGTCGGCGAGGAAGCGTTTGCCGTCGAGGCGCCCGAGCGTTTCGACAATGCGGTCCTGAAGCCCGAGCAGATAAGTTCGCACTGCGCCCGTATCCGGCGCCGGTGCGGCGTCTTGCGCTGTCATTCTGTGACGTCCCGATGCGTGGTAATAACCGCGATTGTACCGGCAGCCACGCGGTCGGGGGCAGGCCGACGCGGCAAACGGTGGCGCCGAATGCCGCCCGAATGACCTGCATCAAGCGTTGGCGGTCACGGCGCTGGCGCGTTGGGCAGAGGACTGGCCGCTGGCGCGCCGCCCGCGGGCGCAATGGGCATGCCTTTGCCAGGGTCGCCCGGCGGCGGCATGAGGATCTGACGCGGCGCCGGCACCGGCCATTGAGCCATGCCACCCACCTCGGCGATGGCCCGGTTGGTATCGAAATATACCTGCCAGTAATCGCGGTTGTGGCAGTACGGACGCACCGCGAGCACCGTCCCGGCGGGATTGAATTCGAGAATCACCACATCGATCGCGGGCGTGCTCATCACGTTCGGGATCTGCGCGATGCGTGCCTTCAGGCGCGTTATCGCGTCCTGCACATCGACCGTGTGGGCGAGCTGCGCCGTCAAGTCGACGCGGCGAAACGCGTTGGCGTCGTACACCGTAATGTTGTCGCCGAAGACCTTCGTGTTGCCGACGTACACCCGCAGATTGTCCGCCGTCGTGAGCGTGGTGACGAACAGGCCGATCTCGTCGACCACCCCGGTCACGCCGCCTGCGCTGATCATGTCGCCGGTCTTGAAGGGGCGCAGCACGATGAGGAAGATGCCGGAGGCGAAGTTCGACAGGAGTCCGGACCAGGCCGCCCCGATGGCGATGCCGGCGGCGGCGAGCAGCGCGGCGAACGAAGTCGTCTCGATGCCGCAGACACTGAGGATGGAAATGATCAGCGCAATGCGCAAGGCGATGCGCAGCGTCGATTCGGTGTAACGAACGAGGGTGGGATCGATGGCCCGGCGAGTCATGGCGCTGCGCACGAGCCGCGCCACCACATTGATGACGATACCGCCGACGATCCAGATGACGACGGCCATCACAATCTTCAGGCCGAACGGCATCAGATAATCGTTGACCAGCTTGTCGAGATCGAACATGTAAGTCTCCGTCGAGCGAGGGTCTGTCGGGAAAACTGTATGCATTCCGCCGGGGCTGGCCGGACGCGCGGTGGTGACGCACCCGCGCCGTGTCAGCGTGCCAACTTGCTCCGCGCTTGTCAATCGCGACGCCGTGACGGCATTCGCGGTCGTGGTGCCGCCAGAACGGCCGCTAAAACGCCCGCCAAAACGACAACGGCCCGGACGACATGACGTCTCCGGGCCGTAGCACAACGATTTGGCGCTTCAAGGTCTGCCTTCAAGCGTGGCCGACCTGACGCCCGTTGCCTGACTTCGGCGGGCTTACTCCGGTTTGCGCGCCAGTGCGCGGTTGCCGATATCGTGACGATACTGCATACCGTCGAAATTGATTTGATTGACGGTCTGGTACGCCACGCTCTGCGCGCCGCGCACGGTGTCGGACAAGCCAACCACGCACAGCACCCGCCCGCCCGTCACCGTCAGCACGTCGTTCTCGAGCTGGGTGCCCGCGTGGAACGTGACGCATTCGGCGGTCTCGGCCGGCACGTCGGAGATTCGGTCACCCTTGCGCGGCGTGTCCGGATAGCCGTGCGCCGCGAGCACCACGCCCAGCGCATAACGGCGGTCCCAGTCGAGTTCGACCTTGTCGAGCGTGCCCGCAATCGCGTGCTCGACCACGACCGAAAAGTCGCCCTTCAGGCGCGCCATGATCGGCTGCGTTTCGGGGTCGCCCATGCGGCAGTTGAATTCGAGCGTCTTGACGTTGCCTTGCGCGTCGATCATCAGACCGGCGTACAGGAAGCCCGTGAAGCGGATGCCGTCGGTTTCCATGCCGCGCACGGTTGGCAGAATGATCTCGCGCATCACGCGCGCATGGATCTGCGGCGTGACGATCGGTGCGGGCGAATACGCGCCCATGCCGCCGGTATTGGGTCCCTGATCGTGATCGAGCAGGCGCTTGTGATCCTGCGACGTGGCGAGCGGCAGCACGTTCTTGCCGTCGACCATCACGATGAAGCTGGCTTCCTCGCCTTGCAGGAACTCCTCGATCACCACGCGGGCACCGGCGTCGCCGAGCTTGTTGTCCGCGAGCATCATGTCGACGGCGTGATGCGCTTCGTCGAGCGACATCGCCACGACCACGCCCTTGCCTGCGGCGAGGCCATCTGCCTTGATGACGATCGGCGCGCCCTTGGCGTTGATGTAGGCGTGGGCGCTGGCCGCGTCGGAGAACGTTTCGTAATCGGCGGTGGGAATGCCGTGGCGCTTCATGAACGCCTTGGCGAAGTCCTTCGACGATTCGAGCTGCGCCGCTTCCTTCGTCGGGCCGAAAATCTTCAGGCCACGCGCGCGGAAGATGTTGACGATACCGGCGGCGAGCGGCGTTTCGGGGCCGACCACGGTCAGCGCGATGCCTTCGCGCGCGGCGAACTCGGCAAGCACGTTCGGATCGCTGATCGGGACATTGCGCAGGCGCTCGTCGAGCGCCGTGCCGCCGTTACCCGGGGCGACATAAACCAACTGAATACGAGGCGATTGGGCAAGCTTCCACGCCAGCGCGTGTTCGCGGCCGCCCGAGCCGACAACCAGAATCTTCATCTTATTCCTCGATGACGGCGTTGGTGAATACTTCCTGCACGTCGTCGAGGTTTTCGAGCGCGTCGAGCAGCTTTTGCATCTTCACGGCGTCTTCGCCAGTGAAGACCACTTCGGTTTGCGGTTTCATCGTGACTTCCGCGACTTCGGCCTTCAGACCGGCCGCTTCAAGCTTGGCCTTCACGGCCTGGAAGTCGTTCGCCGGGCAGATGACTTCGAAGCTGCCGTCGTCGTTGGTGATCACGTCGTCGGCACCGGCGTCGAGCGCCACGTCCATCAGCTTGTCTTCCGGCGTCTCCGGCGCGAACAGGAACTGGCCGCAGTGGGTGAAGAGGAACGCCACCGAGCCGTCGGTGCCCATGTTGCCGCCAAACTTGGAGAAGGCATGGCGCACTTCGGCGACGGTGCGCACGCGATTGTCCGTCATGGTATCGACGATCACCGCGGCGCCGTTGATGCCATAGCCTTCGTAGCGGATTTCTTCGTAGTTGGCGCCGTCAAGACCGCCAACGCCGCGATCGATCGCGCGCTTGACGTTGTCCTTGGGCATGTTCGCGTCGGCAGCCTTTTCCACGGCCAGGCGCAGGCGCGGGTTGCTGTCGACGTCGCCGCCGCCCAGGCGTGCGGCCACCGTGATTTCCTTGATCAGGCGTGTCCAGACTTTACCGCGCTTGGCATCTGCCGCCGCTTTCTTGTGTTTGATGTTGGCCCATTTGGAATGACCCGCCATGAATTTCTCCGTCGTGCCGCGCTGTGCGGCGAAGTAGCCTCTGCCGGCCAGCGCAGTGCGGCGCGGCCAACCATTGAAACAGGCGCGCCCGCCACCACTGGGGTCGCGGGCGCGAATTGCCGAATCGCCTCGTTGGCGCCCATGGGTCGTGTCGACCCATCGGTCCCCCCGTCGTTTCGGGGCCAGGGCAGTCCGAGCGGCATCGTGCCGCTATAATCGGAGGCAATTTTATCATGCCGCCGCACCGTGCCACGGGTGTTTGCTGCGCCGTGTCACGAGCCACGCTGCGTCTACCGCCGAGGTCTCTCATGCCCCAGAAGCCCGTGCCGCCGCAAGCCTCGTCGCTTGCCGCTTCCTCAACGGCATCCCCGCCCGCCTCCACCGGGGCTGCGAGCCCTGCCGGCGACCCCGGCGAACGGCTTCTCATCGCACGCAACGACCAGCACGTTCTTGGCCTGCTGCCCGCCATGGGCAATCGCCACGGGTTGATTACCGGGGCCACCGGCACGGGCAAGACCGTCACGCTCCAGGTCATGGCACAGGCCTTCTCCGACATCGGCGTGCCCGTGTTCCTCGCTGACGTGAAAGGCGATCTGACGGGCATCGCGCAGCCCGGCGCCGAAACGCCCAAGCTTAAGGAGCGCATGGCCCAGTTCGGCTTCGAAACGCCCGACTGGCATGGCAGCCCCGCCACACTTTGGGATGTGTTCGGCGAGCAGGGCCACCCGGTGCGCGCAACGGTCTCCGATCTGGGTCCGCTGTTGCTCTCGCGGCTGCTGGGCTTGAACGAGACGCAGACCGGCGTGCTCAATCTCGTCTTCAAGATTGCCGACGACAACGGCCTTCTGCTACTCGACAGCAAGGACCTGCGCGCGATGCTCCAGCACGTGGGCGAAAACGCCTCGACCTTCACCACGCAGTACGGCAACATCTCGGCCGCGTCGGTCGGCGCGATCCAGCGCGGGCTGCTCACGCTCGAGCAACAAGGCGCCGACAAGTTCTTCGGCGAACCGATGCTCGATATCGACGACTTCATGCAGACCGACGCGCAAGGGCGCGGCATCGTCAACATTCTCGCGGCGGACAAACTGCTGGCCGCGCCGCGCATCTACGCCACCTTCCTGCTGTGGCTGCTCGCCGAGCTGTTCGAGCGTCTGCCGGAGGTGGGCGATCCCGACAAGCCCAAGATCGTGTTCTTCTTCGACGAGGCACATTTGTTGTTCAACGAGGCGCCGAAGCCGTTACTCGAGCGGATCGAGCAGATGGTGCGGTTGATTCGTTCGAAGGGCGTTGGCGTGTACTTCGTGACGCAGAATCCGGTCGACGTACCGGACACCGTGCTCGGTCAGTTGGGCAATCGCGTGCAGCATGCGCTGCGGGCGTATTCGCCGCGCGATCAAAAGGCGGTCAAGGTGGCGGCGCAGACAATGCGCGCCAATCCGTCGCTCGATATCGAAACGGTGATCGGCGAGCTGGGCGTGGGCGAAGCGCTGGTGTCGTTGCTCGACGAGAAGGGGCGTCCCGCCGTGACGGAGCGCGCGTACATCGCGCCGCCGGCTTCGCGCATCGGACCGATTACCCCGCAGGAGCGTGCAGCGCTCATCGCCGCGTCGCTCGTGGCTGGCGTGTACGAAAAAACGGCGGATCGCGAGTCGGCTTACGAAGTGCTGGTCGGGCGCACCCGGACGCGCCAGGGCGACGTGCCGCCCGCCTCAGGCGGAGGGGCGGTGCCGCAGGCGCCGGACGCGCC
>NZ_KB290504.1:0-349 GCF_000282835.1 Pandoraea sp. B-6
CGCCTCCGGTGCCGCGTCGCCCGGCGTCGTTGCGCCACCGGCAACGGGCGAGGCAGCCGATAGCGGTCTGCATGCGAGCGCCAATCTGCCCAACACGGCCAACGCGTTGGCGCATGCCGCAAGCGTGGCGCACACAACGAGCAGCGTATTGCCAGGCGCGCAGGGGGCCGACGCCACCCTCGCTGCGCTGAGCAACGGCTCACCGCCCAATGCTGCGCCGCACGGCCCGGCCGGGGTGATGGCCGCCGTGGCGAATGCGCCCGCGGAAAGTGTCACGCTGGTGCGTCAGCAGCTGGACATGCTGGTGAATCCGCAATTCCAATGGAACGGCATGGCGTGGCCGGGAGCG
>NZ_KB290504.1:438-785 GCF_000282835.1 Pandoraea sp. B-6
CTGGGCACGGTCGACGTCACGCTCGGGTTGTCCGGGCAGCAGTTACAGGCGCGCCTGCTGACCGATTCGTCCGTGTCGGCCGATGTACTGTCGCAAGAGGGTGAGGTATTGCGCCAGCGACTCGCGGCCGTCGGACTCATCGCGAGCCAATTGTCGTTCGGCGCGCTGACGGACGCGGGGGCAAGCGTCGGCGGGTCATCGGCAGGTGCCAACCCGGCCGACCCTGCGCGCCCAGTGCACGCTGCCGCCCCGACCAATGCCACCGGGCAGCGAGGGCCCTCGGCGGGCGATGTGCCGCCAGACGCAGAGACCGGAGGTGCGGCATGACGCTGCCACCGGAGCGTCGC
>NZ_KB290505.1:0-27107 GCF_000282835.1 Pandoraea sp. B-6
CGGACAAGCCCGCATGCGCGCCGCCAGCCGCACTGTCGGCAGACGGCAGCCCGCCGTGCAGACACTCGGCCGGCGTGCCCGTCGACACCAGCCGACCGGCCATCACGGCGACGTGCGCGAAGCGCTCGCGCACGAGCGGCAGATCATGGAGCACCGCCACCACCGTGCGTCCCTCGCTGCGCCATTGATCCAGCAAGGTGAGCAACAGTTCCGCCGAAGGCAAGTCGATGCCGGTAAGGGGTTCATCCAATAAAACGATCGGGGCGTCTTCCACTATCAGCCGCGCGAAGCGGGCGCGCTGCCATTGCCCGCCGGACAAGGCCTCCAGCGCTTGCGTCCGTTTGTCGGCAAGACCGACGCGTGCAAGGGCCTCGTGAGCGCGCTCGACTTCGTCGCGCCCGAGACGTCGTGCGTCGCCCGTGCGCCGCCATGTGCCGGTCAGCACGTACTCTTCGACGCACATGGGGAATCGGTGGTCAGTCTCGGGCCGTTGCGACAGGTAGGCGACCGGCCCGTCGCAGACGATCTTGCCCGTCGAGGGCTTTTGAAGGCCCGCGAGTGCGCGCAGCAGTGTGGTCTTGCCGCCGCCATTGGGGCCGACGACCGCGCAGAGCACGCCGGGCGCAAAGGTTGCGCTGACGCGATCGAGCGCCACGTTCGGCCCGAAGTGAACCGAGAGATCCTGGCAGCCGATCACGGGGCGACCCCCTGCAGAGCCCAGTACACGAGTGCCCAAAGCGGCAGGAGCACCAGCAACGACAGGACGGTGCGTTCCCAGCCAGCCAGGCGGTAGAGCCAAACGGAAAAACGAATCATGGACGACGCGTGGATGGATTAGGCGTCGGCGCGGCGACGCTCAGACACAGTTTGCAACTGTGTAATAAATGCAACAAGGTTGCATTATGGCACGAATCGATGCGTGTCGCTGTGCTCATGGATCGTCGGGGCCCTTGGGCTCGAGCGGTCTGCGAGGCGTGCCGGGACACAGCACGTTACATATCGGCGCAGCAGAGTCGGGCGAACCGGCGTAACATGGGTTCAAGCTCGGGTCACTGGCACGCTGTTCGCTTCATTCCAGGGATCGGCAATTTGCAAGGCATTGATGAGACGGTGGCATGGTGGGGTGCAACGGCCTGGGTCGGAACTTTCCGACCGACGGTAGGGCAAGCGCCGCAGGCATGCCGAAATCGCCCAGGAGGTTCGCTCGTTCAGACATCCGGCCGTCGTCGACTTTCCGCTCGCGACACCATGCTTCGCAGCATGACGATCGCACGACCTTCGCGACTTCGCGCAGTCGCGTCGCCTCGACAGGAAAGCACTCCATCACGCGCCCACGTCTTCGCGTTCGTCGACGTCGTCGGGCCGCCCACTTTTTTCTGCAAACGCGTGCGCACGGCGCGCTGAATGTGCGTGGAAAAATCTATCGGATAGATAGCATTCCTTAGTAAACGCCGACGAATTCAAACACGGTCGAATGCAGATAAACCCGAGTGCGCAATGCGTGGGAAATTTGCCGAAAAATCGCGCGGTTTGTGAGGCGGATCCGCTGACGTGCGCAATGCGTAGATGAGGCGCAAACCCGCGTGGAATATGGCGGATAGACGATGCTTAGCGCTGCGGAAAATATCTAGCGACAGTTTTTTTGTTTTGTGCATATGATGAGGTAACGGTTGCAATTTTCAGCGACAAGTTTAAAGTCAACCTAAACCTATTTTGAGTCGTTCATGTGAGGGAGGGGACCGTGCGAAAGGTTTCGCGACAGTCGCTCCGGCATGCAGTGAGCCAGGTCGAAACCTTTGCGCAGTCATCCAGGTCTTAGGCAACAGAGCGGACATCGCGTCGCGATGTTTTCCGATGAGGCGGGGGTGAGGCATATGGATATTTTCAGCCACTACACGACACGTTTCGAAGCACGGAAGGAAGAGGAATACAGCATCCAGGAGTATCTGGAAATCTGTAAGAAGGACGCGACGGCTTACGCATCGGCTTCCGAGCGGATGCTGCGCGCCATCGGTGAGCCTGAGCTCATCGACACGCACCACGACCCGCGCCTTTCGCGGTTGTTCTCGAACAAGATCATCAAGATCTATCCCGCCTTCCGTGACTTCTACGGCATGGAAGACACGATCGAGCAGATCGTGTCGTTCTTCAAACACGCCGCGCAAGGGCTCGAAGAGCGCAAACAGATCCTGTACCTGCTGGGCCCCCCGGGCGGCGGCAAGTCGTCGCTGGCAGAGAAGCTCAAGGCGTTGATGGAAGACGTGCCCATCTATTGCCTGAAGGGATCGCCGGTGCACGAATCGCCCCTGGGCCTGTTCTCGCCCGACGAAGACGGCAAGATTCTGGAGGAGGACTTCGGCATACCGCTGCGGTATCTCAATACGATCCCGTCGCCGTGGGCCACCAAGCGCATGAACGAATTCAACGGCGACATCACCAAGTTCCGTGTGGTCAAGGTGCGCCCGTCGGTGCTGCAACAGATCGCCATTGCCAAGACCGAACCGGGCGATGAAAACAACCAGGACATTTCGTCGCTGGTCGGCAAGGTCGACATCCGCAAGCTCGAGGAATTTCCGCAGGACGACCCGGATGCCTACTCGTATTCGGGGGGCTTGTGCCTGGCCAACCGCGGCCTGCTCGAGTTCGTGGAAATGTTCAAGGCGCCGATCAAGGTGCTCCACCCGCTGCTGACCGCCACGCAGGAGGGCAACTACAAGGGCACGGAAGGTTTCGGTGCGATTCCGTTCGACGGTATCGTGCTGGCGCACTCGAACGAGGCCGAGTGGCAAAGCTTCAAGGGCAACCGCAACAATGAGGCTTTCCTCGACCGGATCTACATCGTGAAGGTGCCTTACTGCCTGCGGGTGACCGACGAGGTGAAGATCTACGAGAAGCTCGTCAAGAACAGCTCGCTCTCCAACGCACCACGCGCGCCGAATGTGCTCAAGATGCTCGCCCAGTTCGCGGTGCTCACGCGTCTGAAAGAGCCCGAAAACTCCAACATCTTCTCCAAGGTCCGAGTCTACGACGGTGAGAACCTCAAGGACATCGACCCGAAGGCCAAGTCGTACCAGGAGTATCGCGACTACGCCGGGGTGGACGAGGGGATGACGGGGATGTCCACGCGCTTCGCCTTCAAGGTGCTCTCCAAGGTCTTCAACTTCGACAACACGGAAGTGGCCGCCAACCCGGTGCACATGCTGTATGTGCTTGAGCAGCAAATCGAGCGCGAACAGTACCCGGGAGAAGTCGAGAAGCGGTATCTCGCCTACATCAAGGAGTATCTGACGGCACCGTTCGTGGAGTTCATCGGCAAGGAGATTCAGACGGCGTACCTGGAGTCGTATTCGGAGTACGGTCAGAACATTTTCGATCGCTATGTGAACTTTGCGGATCTCTGGATTCAGGATCAGGAATATCGCGATCCGAACACCGGCGAGATCCTCGATCGCACCGCGCTCAACGACGAACTGGAGAAGGTCGAGAAGCCGGCTGGGATCACGAATCCGAAAGACTTCCGCAACGAGATCGTCAACTTCGTCCTGCGCGCGCGTGCCAACAACGCGGGCAAGAATCCGCTCTGGACGAGTTACGAGAAGCTGCGCGCGGTCATCGAAAAGCGCATGTTCTCGACCACCGAGGACTTGCTGCCGGTGATCTCGTTCAACGCGAAGTCGTCCAAGGAGGATCAGGAAAAACACGCCAACTTCGTCAACCGTATGGTGGAAAAAGGCTATACCCCGAAGCAGGTCCGCCTGCTCGTGGAATGGTATCTGCGCGTGCGCAAATCCTCGTAAGCAATCGGGGCCACTATGTCAGCAATCATCGACAGACGGCAAAACGGCAAGAACAAAAGCGCCATCAACCAACAGCGCTTCATCAAGCGCTATCGCGATCAGATTCGACGCGCGGTAGCGAAGGCGGTGGCTGGGCGCAAGATTACCGATATCGATGGCAGCGGACAGGTCTCGATCCCGGTCAAGGACATTTCGGAGCCGTTGTTCCACCATGGACCCGGCGGGCGGCGGGAGATGATTCATCCCGGCAATCGCGAGTTCGTGGTGGGCGACAATTTCGAGCGTCCGCCGTCGGGCGCGGGGGGCGGCGGCAGCCGCGCCAGCGACTCGGGAGAGGGCGAGGACGATTTCGTCTTCAACCTCTCGCGCGAGGAGTTCCTGAAATTCTTCTTCGAGGACATGGCCCTGCCGGACCTCGCGAAACGCCGGCTCGCGCAGATTCCGGAATTCCGCAAGGTTCGCGCGGGCTATTCCGTCGACGGCACGCCGTCGAACCTCAACGTCATTCGTACGATGCGCAGCTCGCTGGGTCGCCGCATCGCGCTCACGGCGCCGTACCGCAAGCAGTTGCGTGAGCTGGAGGCCGCGTACGCGGACATTGTCTCGCGTGAGGGCGACACGTCGCCGCGCGCGCTGGCGATGTTGCCGGAGATGTCGCGACTTCGCACGCGCATCGAAGCCATTCCGTACATCGAGAAGCTCGACCTGCGTTATTCGAATCGGATCATGCAGCCTCGGCCGCAGGCGCAGGCTGTCATGTTCTGCCTGATGGATGTCTCCGGGTCGATGGACCAGAGCCGCAAGGAGTTGGCCAAGCGCTTCTTCATGCTGCTCTATCTGTTCCTGCGGCATAACTACGAGCGCATCGATCTGGTGCTCATCCGGCACCACACGACGGCGAAGGAAGTCAACGAAGACGACTTCTTCTATGCCCGCGAGTCCGGAGGGACCGTCGTCTCCAGCGCACTCAAGCTGATGACGGAAATCATCGCGGATCGTTATTCGCCGAGCGATTGGAATATCTACGGGGCGCAGGTGTCCGACGGCGATAACTGGGACGGCGATTCGCCCATCTGCCGCGATATTCTGATGCAGTCGATCATGCCTGCCGTGCAGTACTTCGCGTACGTGGAGGTGGCCAGCGCCGAGCCGCAGAACCTGTGGAACGAATACTTGTCGGTCAAGCAGCGGCATCCGAATTTCGCGATGCAGCGCATCATGGAGGCGGCCGAGATCTATCCGGTGCTGCACGACCTGTTCAAGAAGAAGGCGGCCTGAAAACCGCCCGGCGTCGGCCCCGCAACGAGGACGCATCATGGCGTATATATCCACCGGATCGGAATGGACGTTCGAGCTGATTCAGCGCTACGAGCATGAGATCGCGCGCATCGCGGCGAACTTCAGACTCGACACGTATCCCAACCAGATCGAGATCATCACCGCCGAGCAAATGCTCGACGCCTATGCGACCGTGGGGCTGCCCATCGGCTATCACCACTGGTCGTACGGCAAGCACTTCCTGTCGTCCGAGCGCGGCTACAAGCGCGGACAGATGGGGTTGGCGTATGAGATCGTCATCAATTCGAACCCCTGCATCGCGTATCTGATGGAGGAGAACAGCATGACCATGCAGGCGCTAACCATCGCGCACGCCAGCTACGGTCATAACTCGTTCTTCAAGGGCAATTATCTGTTCCGCACCTGGACGAGCGCCGACGCCATCGTCGACTACCTGCTGTTTGCGCGCAACTACATCACCGAGTGCGAGCAGCGCTACGGCGAACAATCGGTCGAACTGCTGCTCGACTCCTGCCATGCGCTCATGAACTATGGCGTCGACCGCTACAAGCGACCAAAACGCCTGTCGCTGGCGCAGGAACAGGCGCGCCAGAAAGAGCGCGAGAACTATCTGCAAATGCAGATCAACGATCTGTGGCGCACGTTGCCTCATCACCCCCTGCACGATGACGACGAGGACGACGGGCTCGATCCCACCGAGTCCGAAGAGGCACCGTTCCCGGGGGAGCCGCAGGAAAACCTGCTGTATTTCTTCGAGAAGAACGCCCCCAAGCTGGCCCCCTGGCAGCGCGAGATCGTGCGCATCGTGCGCAAGCTCGCGCAGTACTTCTATCCGCAGCGTCAGACCAAGGTGATGAACGAGGGCTGGGCAACGTTCTGGCACTACACGATTCTGCAGCAGCTCTACCAGGAGAAGCTCGTCAACGACGCGTTCATGATGGAGTTCCTGCATGCGCACACGAACGTGGTGTACCAGCCGTCCTTCGATAGCCCGTACTACAGCGGTCTGAATCCGTATGCGCTGGGCTTTGCGATGTTTCAGGACATTCGCCGCATGTGCGAAGCGCCGACCGAGGAAGATCGCCAATGGGCGCCGGACATCGCCGGCACCGACTGGTTGACGACGCTCGACTTCGCCATGCGCAACTTCAAGGACGAGAGCTTCATCCAGCAGTTCCTGTCGCCCAAGGTCATTCGCGATCTCAAGCTGTTCTCCGTGCTCGACGACGACCGCGACAGCCGCCTGCGCGTGACGGCCATTCATAACGACGCCGGCTATCGTGAAATTCGCGAGATGCTCGCGCAGCAATACAACCTCAGCCAGTTGGAGCCGAACATCCAGGTCTCGCACGTCGATCTGCATGGCGATCGATCGCTCACGCTGCGCCATGTGCAGAGCGAACGCAAGCCGCTCGACGATAGCTTCGAAGAGGTGCTCAAGCACGTGGCGCGCCTCTGGGGCTTCACGGTGCGGTTGGAGACGGTGTTCGAGGATGGCCGCAACGAGATGACGCATGAGACCAAGGTCGAGAAGCGGCGGCGCTATGCGCTGAGTGCCTGATGAGGATTCCGTTCGTTGCGCTCGATCACGTGGTGCTGCGCACCAACGACGTCGAGCGGCTCCAGCACTTCTATATCGACGTCCTGGGCTGCACGCTGGAGAAGGTGCAGGCCGACATTGGGCTGGTGCAACTTCGTGCGGGCGACGCGTTGATCGATCTGGTCGACGTCGCCGGCGAAATCGGCCGCCGGGGCGGGGCGGCACCCGGCCCCGAGGGGCGCAATCTCGATCACTTCTGTCTGCGGGTCGAACCGTTCGACGCGGTGGCCATCCGTCAGGAACTGGCCTCGCATGGGGTGACGCTCGGTGAGGTCGTGCCGCGCTATGGGGCGCACGGCGAAGGGCCGTCGTGCTACGTCGACGATCCAGACGGCAATACCGTCGAACTCAAGGGGCCGCCGTTCCGTCCGCTTCGTTGAGTCGGGCGTGGCATCAGGCCGCCAACTGCCCCAGCACGCTTTGATCGCGTCCCTTGTGCTTGGCTTGATAGAGCGCCCTGTCGGCACGCTCGAGCATCGCGCTGATGACGAGCGGCTCGCCGGGTTGCCACGTTGCAATGCCCACGCTGATCGTGATGGCCTCGCCTCTGTCGCGCGCCTTCTCGGGAAGTAGCTCGGTGCTCGCGCGCTTGACCGATTCGCGAATACGGTCGGCCACGCGCAGGGCGGCCTGTTGATCTATTTCCGGCAACACCACCGCAAACTCCTCGCCGCCCAGGCGCACCGCGAAATCGCTCGGCAGCCGAATGCAGTGCTGGATCGTGCTGGCGATACGTTGCAGCACGGTGTCGCCGAACGGATGCCCGTAGCGGTCGTTGACCTGTTTGAAGAAGTCGATGTCGATCAGCAGCAACGACAGGGGTATCGCACGTTGCTGAACCCGGTCGGCAACGAGGCGGATGCGATTGTCGAAATAGCGGCGATTGTAGATGTGCGTGAGCGGATCGACGAAGACCTTCTCGACCAGGTCCGTGTTCGTGAGCGCGAGCGACTGATACTGGCGCGTGATTTCCCAGACCAGGGCAAGCGTTGCCACACCGGGCGATGCCAACGCCAGCAGGCGTGCGGCATACCATTGATACGACGCGTCGTTGGGCGCTGTGAGCGAAAGCAGCAACTGGCACAGCGAGATGGTGACGACCACCCACACGAGCAGAAACAGCTTGTGAGACAGGCGCGTGACGGCCGCGACACGCCACCATAGCGCGACATAAGCGACGAAAAGCCCGTATAGGGCGAGCGTCTCGACGCCGATGCCACCGACCGGAGGCGCCACGATGAGCGGGCGGCCGGTGCCGATCAGCGCCAGTGACACCGTCGCCCAGATGACGAGCACGGTGGCGCCATACCACGCGGCTTCCTTATAGCCGGGACGGATGTGCGGATCGCTGCGCGTGCGTGTATAACTGTGCACGCTCAGCATCACGTACGCTGCGAAGCTCGCTTCGGCCATGAACCAAAGCCAGAAGGGCGCGTGCGTGACATGCGTTGCAATGCCGGCGAGCTGGTTCGCGAGCAACACCCCCTCGGTAAACATGAAGAGTCCGCGCAGCAGGAAGGCGCATCCGAATTGCGCGAAATATCGCTTGCCGTTGTAGAGGTACTGCACGCCGAGCAGACACGCGGTCGACAGGTTAAGAATGCCGCCGGCCGAGACGAGGAAGAACGTCAGTAAGGGGTTGACCTCGCCCTGGATGGCGCGCGCGAAAAATCCGGCGAGCGTGAGTGCGGCGCACGCGACCAGGATAGTGGTTGCGGCGACACGATTGCCGGGTTCGGTACGGCTGATGGTAGTTTTCATAGTTCTTATTCGCCAATCAACGACCTCGTGCTTCGCGCACGATCGCCCTTTTGCCGTTCAACCATCGCGCCCGAGACTGGCCGCAAGATCGTTGCCTCACGTGACAGTCCCGTTTCCCCGATTCTTCGCTAAATAGTTGAAAACTAAGATAAACGTCGGAGAATACACGAGTTTCTTCGGGTTGGCATCCGTTTCGAATGGCGCGCGTTGCATTCCCGTTCGACCCTCGCCGAGGCGCGGATTTCGGACCGCCTGCGCAACGTTTTCGGGCGCGCGAAAGCGCGATACCGTCGTCGCGGAAAATAAATCGGCGCGGCACGCTGATCCGCTGTGCGGAACTTGGCGTCGACGAAATTCGGAGCGCGCGCGGGGGAATTCCCGCAACGCCAGTGATGACGGTGAATTGAAGCGCGTGCAATTGATTTGTAATCCGACGCATTGTGCGCGATAAGAGCGGATGTTGCACAGAAATGCATGGGATTTCACTCGTAAGGTGGGCGGCGGCTTGGCAGCGACGCACTATCTGTACTAGAATAAAAAAAGCCAATCGCCGCGATTGGCCCATAGAAGCAGAAGTCAGAGGGTTGTCGGTGTTCCTCGTTGCGCCGACATTCCGTTCCATCACGCAATGAGTTTGTGCCGTAGAACATTCGCGCGTTTTCAATAAGCGTGCACCGAGAGGCCCAGGCGCTCATGGCGTCGAAAGCTTGTCTCTCATGTCGCATTTCGCGACGCCTGGTTCGTCACCGTCGTCTTCCACAGACCCTCGGAGCGAACACTTCACAATTCGCAAGGCAGCTAACAGTTGTCATGCTTGTTTGACCGCGTTGTCACGCGGGGCGATTGCTATTGCCCTGCGCCAGCGCTGCCAACCCATTCAAAGGGAGCATGAACGTGGCGAAGCAGTACCGCATTTTCTATTTGGCAGGCTTCGGACTGCTCGGCGTTGCCGTCGCAGTCACCGGTCTGCTGTATTGGCTGGGCGTCGATGCGCTCGTCAAATACCGGGGCGACCTGGTCTATTACACCCAGCAGCACCTCAAACTCGTAGCGATCTCGATGACGATGGCAATCGTGGTCGGCGTGCCCGCGGGCATGCTGATCTCGCGCCCGACGTTCGAGAAGCACGCCGAGCGCGCGGTGCAGATCTTCAATATCGGCAACACGCTGCCGTCGCTCGCCGTGCTGGCGTTGTCGATGGCCGTGCTGGGTATCGGCGATCGGCCCGCCATTCTCGCGCTTTGGCTCGCATCGCTGCTTCCCATCGTGAGAAATGCGTACGAGGGCCTGCGGCAGGTGCCGCCCGCATTGCGGGAATCGGCGCGCGGTATGGGCATGACGCCCGCGCAAGTGCTGTTCCGCGTCGATCTGCCCAACGCTATGCCGGTCATTGTCGGCGGCATTCGCACCGCGCTTGCGATCAACGTCGGCACCGCGCCGCTCGCGTTCCTGATCGGCGCGGACAGTCTGGGACAGCTGATCTTCCCCGGCATCTATCTGAACGACCCGACGAAGCTGCTGCTCGGCGCCGGCGGGACCGCAGTGCTTGCGCTCGTGCTCGACGGCATCGTCGCCTTCGCCAGCGGCCTCTGGTTCGCGCGCCACGGCGCCCCTGCCCGCTAAGGCAAAGGAGACCCCTACTTATGCAAGTTTCATTTTCTCGTCCGCGCAAGGGCATGGCGCCGCGCTGGTTAAAACGCCTCGGTGCGGCCTGTCTGGCGCTTGGCGTGATCGTCGCGGGCGCCGCGAGCGGCACCGCGCATGCCGAGACCCTCACGGTCGGCGGCAAGAACTTCACCGAGCAGTTGATCCTCTCGGAAATGACGACCCAGTATCTGCGCAGCCTGGGGTACGACGTCGAACTCAAGAATGGTCTGGGCAGTGTCGTCATGCGTCAGGGCATGGAGAGCGATCAGCTCGACATCGTCTGGGAGTACACCGGTACCTCACTGATCGTCTACAACAAGGTCACCGAGAAGCTCGATCCGCAGCAGACCTATGCGCGCGTGAAGGAACTCGACGACAAGATCGGCCTCGTCTGGCTCAACCCGTCGGCGCTCAACAATACGTATGCGTTTGCCATGCCCGGCAATATCGCGCGCGAAGCGGGCATCGAGACGGTGTCGCAACTCGTGGACCGATTCCGAGCCAATCCGAAGATGCAGTTCGCCTTCGATTTTGAGTTTGTCGGCCGCTCGGACGGGCTTGTACCGATGGAGAAGCTCTACGACTTTCATCTCGCGCGACGCAACATCAAGCAGATGGATCCGGGCCTCGTTTATACGGCGCTCAAGAACGCGCAGATCGACGCCGGCCTCGTCTACACGAGCGACGGACGCAACAAGGGGTTCGATCTGAAGGTGCTGGCCGACGACAAGGGCTTCTTCCCGGCGTATGCGGCCACGCCCGTGGTGCGTCAGGCGGTGCTCGACGCCCATCCCGACCTCGCCGACGAACTCAACGCGCTGTCCGCGAAGATCAACAACGAGAACATGCGCGACATGAATGCGATGGTCGACATCGATCATCGTGCCGTTTCGCGTGTGGCGAGTGACTTCCTCAAGCAGGAAGGACTGGTGCAGTGACGGCGATCGCCCGTTGCTTGCCCTGAAAGTGACTGACCGAGGAGTCCCATGATTGAATTTCTCACCTATAACTGGCACCGTATTCTGATTCTCACCGGTCAGCATGCGTGGCTGGTGGCCGCGTCGGTAGGGGCGGCCATTGTGGTTGGCGTACCTCTGGGTGTGCTGGTCACGCGTTTTCGCTGGCTGTCGGGCGCCGTGCTTGGCCTGGCTACCGTCGTGCTCACCATTCCGTCGATCGCGCTGTTCGGCCTGATGATTCCGGTGCTGTCGGTCTATGGCATGGGGATCGGGCCAGCGCCGGCCGTTGCCGCCGTGTTCCTGTATTCGCTGCTGCCGATCATGCGCAACACGAGCCTCGCGTTGCAGCAGATCGACCCGAGCATTCGCGAAGCGGGCATCGGCATCGGCATGACCTTCTGGCAGCGCCTGCGCCTGGTTGAATTGCCGCTCGCCGTGCCGGTCGTGCTGGGCGGCGTGCGCACGGCCGTCGTCATGAATATCGGCGTGATGGCCATTGGCGCCATCGTCGGGGCCGGCGGTCTCGGGGTGTTGATCACCCAGGGAATCAGTCAGAGCGATACCCGGCAGCTTGTCGCGGGTGCGGTCATGGTGAGCCTGCTCGCCATCGTCGCCGACACCCTGTTGCACCGCCTGCAGCGCGTGCTGACCCCCAAAGGAATCCGAACCGTATGATTACACTCGACAATCTCACCAAGCACTTCGTCCAGAAGGACGGCACGCCCATGACCGCCGTGAATTCGGTCAGCCTTGACGTGCCGCCGGGCGAGATCTGCGTCTTCCTCGGCCCGTCGGGCTGCGGCAAGACGACCACGCTCAAGATGATCAACCGGCTCATCAAGCCGACGTCCGGGCGCGTTCTGCTCAACGGCGAAGACACCGGCAACATCAACGAAATCGAACTGCGTCGCCACATCGGCTATGTGATCCAGCAGATCGGCCTGTTCCCCAATATGACCATCGAGGAGAACATCACCGTCGTGCCGCGTTTGCTCGGCTGGGACAAGACACGTTGCCGTGCCCGCGCAACCGAGCTGATGGCGATGGTGGCGCTCGATCCGAAGCGCTATTTGTCGCGTTACCCGCGCGAGCTGTCGGGCGGTCAGCAGCAGCGTATCGGCGTGATTCGCGCGCTGGCCGCCGATCCGCCCGTGTTGCTGATGGACGAACCGTTCGGTGCGGTCGATCCGATCAACCGCGAATCGATTCAGAACGAGTTCCTGCAGATGCAGCGTCAACTGGGCAAGACCGTCATCATGGTCAGCCACGATATCGACGAAGCGATCAAGCTGGCGGACCGCATCGCGATCTTCCGCCAGGGGCGTCTGGTGCAGTGCGCGCAACCCGATGCGTTGCTGGCGCGTCCGGTCGACGAGTTCGTGGCGAGCTTCGTGGGACATGACCGAATTCTCAAGCGCCTGTTGCTGGTGCGCGCAGAAGACGCGGCCACGCCGCAGCCGACCGTCAAGCCGCAGACAACGCTGGCCGAGGCCTACGGCATGATGGACGAACTCGACACGCGCTCGTTGGTTGTCGTTGACGAGAATGCGCGCGCGTTGGGTTACGTTGCGCGTCGCGACACGCGTCATGCGCTCGGGGCGTGCGGTGAGCGGGTGCGCGAATTCAAGGCGTCGGCGGTGGCGGGCGACAACCTCCGGGTGCTGCTCTCGCGCATGTATGAGCACAATCTGGCGTCGTTGCCGGTGCTGGGCGACGACAACCAGTACCTCGGCGAGGTCACGCAGGATTCCATCGCGGACTATCTGAGTTCAGGCAGGTCGCGTGGCAACGGGGGCGGAACGATCACGGTGCCGCCGCCGTCAGGTGCGCCGCATGTGATCGCGAGTGTTCCGTTCGGTGCGACGGTGTAACCTGGCGCCTGATTCGAGACGATGGCTTGCGCGGTCGTCGACGGGTGAGCGTCACTGACATTCGCCCGGCAAGTCAACGAATGACGGCCCGATGTCTGGCCGTCTTTTTTTGTATTCACCTGCGCGGCGCAACGCTCGGGACAATCAGCAGGCAAGGAGTTGCAGGATGACGTGGGAAGCAATGATGGCATGGTTCGACAACGCGCCATGGGCACGGTTGGCCGGGGCGTTGGCGATACTGCTCATGGTGGCGCTGTTGGTGCAAGCGGTGGCGCGGTGCCTGATCGTTCGCGTGGTGCGCATCGTCGTACAGCGTACGGCGAATCGTTGGGACGACGCCTTGCTCGCACATCGCGTTTTTCACCGCGCGGCGCGGATCTTGCCGTACCTCGTGATTCAGTTCGGCATCGCGTGGGTGCCGGATCTGCCGGCGAAGGCGCTCATGATCATCGGCAACGTCGCGCTTGCGATGACGCTGCTCTACGCCACGCTGGCCATCGCAGGCATTCTCGACGCCGCACAAACGGTCTACGCGCTCTCGGAGCACGCGCGCACGCGCTCGATCAAGGGATATGTGCAGTTAGGCAAGATCGCGCTGTATGTGGTCGCGGCGATCGCGATCGTGGCGACGATCATCGACCGTTCGCCATGGCTGCTGCTCTCCGGTCTGGGGGCGATGTCGGCGGTGCTGCTGCTGGTGTTCAAGGACACGATCATGTCGTTCGTCGCCAGCGTGCAACTTACGTCGAACGACATGCTGCGCGTGGGCGACTGGATCGAAATGCCGCAAGTGGGCGCCGACGGCGATGTGGTCGACATCGCCCTGCATACCGTGAAGGTGCAGAACTGGGACAAGACGATCACCACGATCCCGACCTGGCGGTTGATTGCCGAGAGCTTTCGCAATTGGCGCGGCATGCAGCAGTCGGGCGGCCGCCGCATCAAGCGCACGCTGTGTGTCGATGCGGGTAGCGTCGGGTTTCTCGACGAAGCGGAGATTGCGCGCCTGTCGCGGCTGCATCTGCTTGGGTCGTATCTGACGGATAAGCAGCGTTCGTTGGCCGATGCGAATGCGGCGCTGGGCGCGCTGGGCATTGCCGCGGCGGTGCCGGCCAACACCCGGCGGCTGACGAACATCGGCACCTTCCGCGCGTATGCGTTGGCGTATCTGAAGGCGCATCCGAACATTCACGAGGGCATGACGTGCATGGTGCGCTCGCTCGAGCCGTCCGCCACGGGCATCCCGGTCGAACTGTATTGCTTCACCAACACCACGGTGTGGGCCGAGTACGAACGCGTGCAGGGCGATGTCTTCGATCATCTGCTCGCGATCCTGCCCGAGTTCGGCTTGCGCATGTACCAGAATCCGGCGGGTGCGGATCTGGTGCGTTGGCAAGGGCAGCGGGCGGCGTAACCGCGCAGTGACGGGGGAATGACATCGGAGTGGGATATGGATGAACGAGACGAACCGGGTTGTGTGGGGAGTGAACAGAGCGAAATGCCGCCGATTGAACTGGGCGACATGGTCAACGACGAGGAGCGGCAGTTGTGGAGTTTCGGCAACGACTTCGATGAGGAGGAGTGGACGCGGTGAAACGAGGCGAAGTGTGGGCCGTTTCACTGGACCCCGCCATTGGGTGTGAGATCAGGAAGACGCGGCCATGTGTCGTGATTCTTCTCGTACGACTCGCACGACGCATGACGCACGACGCACGACGCGATTGATATTGCACTCGCCAGACAGAAAGGGCTCCCGCAGGAGCCCTTTCTGACGTAGCGCAACGATCCGACGCGAGGGCGTTGCGAGGCGCTACGGCGCGTTATGCCGCCGATTCGTCAAGCGTCGGATAGTCGAGATAGCCGTGCGCGTCGCCGCCGTAAAGCGTGGCGCGATCCAGGTCGTTGAACGGGCCGCCGCGCTGGAGGCGCTCCACCAGATCCGGATTGGCGATGAACGGTTTGCCGAACGCGATGAGATCAGCGCGGTTCTCCTTGCGCGCCTCGATCGCCAGCGCGAGGTCGTAACCGTTGTTGGCCATGAAGGTGCCAGTGAAGCGTTGACGAAGCTTCTGCAGATCGAAACCGTTCTCGACCTCACGGGGACCGCCCGTCGCGCCTTCGACGATGTGCAGATATACGAGGCCGAAACGGTTGAGCTGTTCAACCGCGTACGTGAATACCGGTTCCGGATGGCTGTCGCCGCAATCGTTCGCCGGGCTGACCGGCGAGAGGCGAATGCCGACGCGATCGGCGCCCCACACATCGACGACGGCCTGCGTGACTTCCAGGGTCAGACGCACGCGATTCTCGATGCTGCCGCCGTATTGATCGGTGCGGTGGTTCGTCTTGTCGCGCATGAACTGATCGAGCAGATAGCCGTTCGCCGCGTGGATTTCCACACCATCGAAACCGGCGCGCTTCGCGCACTCGGCAGCATGACGATACTGCTCGACGATGCCCGGGATCTCGGCGGTCTCCAGCGCGCGCGGCGTCGGGTGCGGCTCGAAACCGTGCTCCGTGAAGGCCTTGCCCGCCGGTTGAATCGCCGAAGGCGCGACCGGCAGCGCACCGTCAGGCTGCAGCGACGTGTGCGAGATACGGCCGACGTGCCAGAGCTGGCAGAAGATCTTTCCGCCCTTGGCGTGGAGCGCGTCCGTCACCCCTTTCCAGCCGGCGATCTGCGCTTCGGTGTAGATGCCCGGCGTGAAGGCATAGCCCTTGCCTTGCTGCGAGATGTTGGTGGCTTCGCTGATGATGAGTCCGGCCGACGCGCGTTGCACATAGTACTCGGCGTTCATCGAGCCCGGCACGTCGCCGGCACCGGCGCGGCTGCGCGTAAGCGGTGCCATCACGATACGGTTGCGCAGTTCGAGCGGACCCAGCCGGTACGGCGAGAAAAGGTCCGTGTCGAGCGCGGTGAGTTGAGGGTGTTGCGAGTCCGTCATTGTTCAGGGTCCTGTGAAAATGGGGGATGCTGTCCTGCACAAAACTTGAATAGGTTACGGCAATTGCTGAAATCTCGCCGACGTCACCAAAGGCGACGCCTGTCGATGCAAAAACGCGTCTCGATGCTCGGCAATACGTGTACCGGTGCGAGGCATCACGGCGGCCCGATGGCGGGATTACGCGCCGGCCGGGACGGGCTGACTCGGTGCGCGCCGGTTAATGCGCAGCACCATGAGCGCGCCGATAATGCACACGCCGCCCGAGAGCATCGATGCCATTGTGTAGTTGCCGAGCGTGGCGCGCAGCGAGCCGGCGACCAGGGCGGCCGTTGCTGCACCGAGCTGGTGCCCCGCCACGATCCAGCCGAACACGATGGGGGCCGCGGTTTTGCCGAACACATCGGTCGTCAGGCGCACGGTCGGCGGCACGGTCGCGATCCAGTCCAGGCCGTAGAACAGCGCAAAGAGCGGCAGGCCGAAGAAATCGAAGCCGAACGCATACGGCAGGTAAATCAGCGACAGCCCGCGCAACCCGTAATACCAGAACAGCAACACGCGACTGTTGTATCGATCGGAGAGCCAGCCAGAAAGCGTGGTGCCCACGAGATCGAGCATGCCCATCGCCGCGAGAATGCCGGCTCCCTTGACTTCGGAGAGCCCGTAATCGCTGCACATCGCGATGAAGTGCGTGCCGATGTAGCCGTTGGTGCTCGCGCCGCAGATGAAGAAGCTGAAGAACAAGAGCCAGAAGTCACGCTTGCCGGCCGCCACGCGCAGTACCGACAACGCGTGGGTCAGCGGATTGCCTTGCGCGAGCGGGATATCCGGCGCGTCTTCAGGGGCGCCGACCGGGCGCAGGCCAACCGACCCCGGACGCTCCGGCAGGAGGAACGCGACGAGCGGCAGCACCAGCGCCGCGACGATCGCCACGATCAGCACCACCGGTCGCCAGCCGTGACGCTCGATGATCGCGGCCATCATCGGCAGAAAGACCATCTGACCGGTGGCCGAACTCGCCGTCAGGATGCCCATCGCCAGACCGCGATGCGTGTGGAACCAGCGGTTCGCCACGGTGGCGGCCAACGTGATGGCCGCCACACCCGTGCCGCCGCCGACCATCACGCCCCAGATCAACACCATCTGCCAGGGGGCGGTCATCAGCGACGAAAGGGCCGTGCCAGAGGCGAGCAGCAGCAACGCCACCATGACGGTCGGGCGAATGCCAAAACGCTGCATTGCAGCGGCGGCGAACGGGCCGGTCAACCCGTATAGCGCCAGATTCACCGAAATGGCCAGCGAGATGGTCGCGCGGCTCCAGCCGAAGTCGTGCTCGAGCGGCACCATCATCACGCTGGGCGTCGCGCGAATGCCCGCCGATGCGAGCAGAACCAGGAATATCACCCCGACCACGATCCAGCCGTAGTGGAAGTGACCGTTGATGCGCCTTGCGATGGCTGCCTTCATGGCGGAAATCCTTGCGGGGGATCGGTCTCGTCAGCCGTCCCGGGAACGTTTGCGGGAACCGCGCTGTCTATGGTCAATCGTTAGCATGTGACAGATCGGTAACATTAGGTTGCCATGGTATGAACCGATCGGTAACATGTCAAGTATTCGTTTGCGACGTCCGGGTGCTGCCCGACATCGCGAATCACCGCTTTAGGGGAGTGCCGGATCATGGCCAAATCGACAACGCCTGTCATGCCCGATGTGCCTGGGACGCCGGATCCGGCGACATCAGGGGGAGAAACGACCGCGGTCGCGAAGGCCACGAAGGACGCCAAGCGCAAAGGCACGGTTGTCCCTGCGCGCCGAGGCCGAACGGCGCCGCGCTCGGGCAAGACCGAGCGGCATGTGACGCCAGCGTCCGTCGCGCATCAGTATCTGCTCAATGCGGCCGTGGAACTGTTCCACACTGAAGGGGTGCGCGCCGTGGGCGTGGACGCCGTCGTCAAACGCGCCGGCGTCAACAAGATGTGCCTCTATCGCCAGTTCGCGTCGAAGGACGAGCTGATTCTGGCGTATCTCGATCACATGCAGACGGCGAGTCTGGCGCGTATCGACGAAAGTATCGCAAAACGGCGCGGCGAGCCGCGCGCACAATTGCTGCAAATCTTCGTGGATCTCTCCGAGCGGGCGAGTCGGCCCGGCTATCGCGGGTGCCCGTTCGTGAACGTGGCCGCTGAATTCCCCGACCCGGCGCATCCCGCGCGCCAGTCGGTGGTGAATTACAAGGCGGAAATGGTGCGGCGTTTCACCGAACTCGTCACGGCCGCGGGTTTGCGGGAGCCGGCGCCGTTGGTCGATGCGCTCTCGCTGATTCTCGAAGGCGCTTATGCAGCGAGTCAAACCTTCGGACCCGGTTCGCCGCCGCTCCGCATTTTGCCGACGGTGGCGCGTCAGATCATCGACGCCGGCATGTCGGGTGCGCTGACCGCCGACTGAGTGCCTTCAGGCCGCTGCTGCCGTAGCGGCCTGCGCCACGCGCGGGTGTTCCGCCCGCGCTTATCCGTGGATCACCACGAGCAGACCACGTGCGACGGATTTGCCGACATTGCGGATCGCGTGGGCGCGGTCGGCGGGATAGCGGGCGGTCTCGCCCGGCTTGGCGCGTCGCGCGAAGTGTTCGACCTCGATGTCGACCTGGCCGTCGAACACCGTGAAGTGTTCGCGCGTGCCCGGATCGTGCGGCTCGGAGACGAGTGCGGCGCCGGGTTGCAGCGTCAGTTCATACCACTCGTATTTGCCCGCCAGCTCCATCGGTCCCAGGATCTTGAGCTGATACGCGTGCTCCGCGCCCGCCAGTGTCGGAATTTCATGCTTGCCGATCACGCGTACCGGCTCGGGGTCGCCCGCCGGGGCGCCCAGCAGTTGGTCGAGGCGCACACCCAACGCATTGGCCAGCCGCCATGCCACGGCAATGGTCGGATTGGCCTTGTCGCGCTCGATCTGCGACAGCATCGATTTGGAGACGCCGGACGCGCGTGAGAGCGTCTCCAGCGTCATGCCGCGCTCTTTGCGCAGTTGCTGAATCATGTCGCCGACCGGCGGCGGGGCGACCGGTGACATCGCCGATGCTGCGGGAGTACTTGCCATATGCATTCCGGGATATTAGAATTTTTCAATATATTGAAATTAGTTCAATATAAAGTATAGTTTCCGATAAGGTGAATGGCTGCATGGTAGCAGAGCAAGCGCTCGATGCCGGCTGCCCTTCGCGACCGGCCGGTATCCACCGATGCCGCTGGATTCCCGCGACGGCGCTGCGCAATGGCGCCGTCGCCCGCACCAAGGAGAGGCGCACGATGACCGCACATACCCCGGAAGCCCGCGAGGGCTTCTACCGTCAACTGACCGAACGACTCGAAGACACGCGCCGGCAGGGCCTTTTCAAACAGGAACGCGTGCTGATGTCGCGGCAGGGGCCGGAGGTCATGTGCGACGACGGGCAGGCGCGTATCAACCTGTGCGCCAACAACTACCTCGGGCTTTCGGGCAGTGAAACGCTCGTCAAGGCCGCGCAGCAAGCGCTGGAAGACTTTGGTTTCGGTTTGTCGTCGGTGCGCTTCATCTGCGGCACGCAAGGTCCGCACAAGGCGCTTGAGGCTCGCATCGCCGCGTACCTCGGCACGGAAGACGCCATCCTGTACGCCGCAGCGTTCGACGCCAATGGCGGCGTCTTCGAACCGCTGTTCGACGAGCAGGACGCGATCATCTCCGACGCCCTCAATCACGCCTCGATCATCGACGGTGTGCGTCTTTGCAAGGCGCAGCGTCTACGCTATGCCCACAACGACATGGACGACCTGGAGCGCCAGTTGCAGTCGGCGATGGGGGCGCGTCATCGCATCATCGTGACCGACGGTGTGTTCTCGATGGACGGCACGATTGCTCAGCTCGATCGCATCGTGGCGCTGGCCGAGCAATACGGTGCGCTCATCATGATCGACGAGTGTCACGCGACCGGCTTCATGGGGCCGACGGGGCGCGGCACGCACGAGCATCACGGTGTGCTCGGCAAGATCGACATCATCACCGGCACGCTGGGCAAGGCGCTCGGCGGTGCGATGGGGGGCTTCACGGCCGGGCGACGCGAGGTCATCGAAACGCTGCGTCAGCGCTCGCGCCCGTACCTGTTTTCGAACAGCCTGGCGCCCGCCATTGTCGGCACGTCGCTCGCTGTGTTCGACGAACTCGAACACTCATCGGCGCGACGTGAGCAATTGCACGAGAACACCGCGTTCTTCCGCCGCGAAGTGGCGGCGCTGGGCTTCACCATCAAGCCCGGCACGCACCCGATCGTGCCGGTCATGCTCTTCGACGCGACGCTCGCGCAGCGTTTCGCGCAGCGGCTTTATGAGCTGGGCGTGATTGCCACCGGCTTCTTCTATCCGGTGGTGCCGCACGGACAGGCGCGCGTGCGCGTGCAACTCTCGGCGGCCCACACGCGCGATCAACTGAACCGGGCGCTGACGGCGTTCGCCCAGGCCGGCAACGAACTCGGCATTCTCAAGCAAGGTTGAACATGGAACGCATCCTCATCATCGGCGCCAACGGTCAAATCGGCAGCGAACTCGTCGACGCGCTGGCCGCGCAGTATGGCAACGAGAACGTCATCGCCACGGACATCGCACCCGGACCGTCACGTCACGCGGTGCATTACGAGACGCTCGACGTGCTCGACGGCGCACGACTGGCCGCGCTGGTCGAGCGCTTCGGCGTTACCCAGATCTTCCATTTGGCGGCGCTGCTCTCCGCAACGGGCGAGACCCGGCCGCTCCAGGCCTGGACGCTCAACATGAACGGCTTGCTCAATGTGCTCGAACTGGCGCGCGAACGCCAGGGACTGCGCGTGTTCTGGCCGTCGTCGATTGCCGCATTCGGTCCGCATACGCCGGCCGTCGAAACACCCCAGCTCGCCATCATGGATCCGACCACGATGTACGGCATCAGCAAGCAGGCGGGCGAGCGGCTGTGCGAGTACTACTTCACGAAGTTCGGCGTAGACGTGCGCAGCCTGCGCTATCCCGGCGTGATCAGCTACAAGACGCCCCCGGGCGGCGGCACGACCGATTACGCCATTGAGATCTTCCAGGCGGCGCGTCGCGGCGAGACGTACACGTGTTTCCTGAAGGAAGACGCGACGCTGCCGATGATCCACATGCCCGATGCGGTGCGTGCCACGCTGGCGTTGATGAATGCCGACGCCTCGCGCCTGCGCGTGCGTTCCTCGTACAACGTGGCGGGGGTGAGCTTCGACCCGGCCACGCTGGCGGCGGCAATTGCACGTCGTGTGCCGAGCTTCACGGTGAAATACGCCCCGGACTTCCGCCAGGCGATTGCCGAGACCTGGCCGCATACGCTTGACGATACCCATGCCCGCTACGATTGGGACTGGCAGCCGGCCTTCGGACTGGACGCGATGGTCGACGACATGCTCGCCAACGTGCCACTCGACTGGCATGCGCCGGTCCTGGGCAACGCGGCTTGATCGGGAGCGGGGAGGTGACGGCGGCGCTGAGGAGGAGGTGATGGCGCCGAAAGGCGAGCCGGTGACTGCGAGGGAGATCAGGACAAGCCGAGCAAGGCGCGTGCGATATCGAGTCGTACGCGCCTTGTTGCGTTGCGCGCGGGGATTGCCGTGAACCTTACTTCGGGTGGTGCACGGCGTAGTACGCCAGTGCGGCGATGACCGCACAGGTCACAGCAAAGGCACGTCGGCGCCAGCGGTACGCGGGGGTCAAGCTGATGGCCCGCCCGCGGACGGCTTCTTTCGAATGGTAATAGCTCATATTGCGTCTTCTCGGGTCTGATGCACGGTCTTCGCCGCGGAAAGAACCTGCATGACTGCGCGTCGCTGCGCCCCCCGGTGCATGACCAGCAGGTTCCGCATCCATTATGCGACCGCATAAAAACGACCGCGAATCAGTATCTATACCGATACGTGTGGCCTTTTTGACACGGTCGGATCGCTCGATTCTCCTCAGCGACGACCGCTTCGGCCGGGGAAAATTTCCCGCCGTTTGCCCATCTGCCAATCGTCACGGCCATGCAGCCGATTTTCCCGTCTCGATCGCTCGAGCCGCGTGAATCTCAATTGGCTAAGGATCCGAAGAATCCACATTTCTCCGCTTGCATGCCACCTCACGCGCTGAAACAATGCCGAAAAACGGTGGCCACGCCGATGGCCATCTTCGAGTCGTCTTAGAGAACACGCCTGGGAGGGACGTGCCATGACGCCTAGCACCCGCCGCACCATCGCTTGCGGCCATCGCGGAAGCGCCATCAAGCGCGCCGCGTTCGTCTTCGTTGCCGCCAGCGTGTGTGCGGCCAACGTCTCCGCGCAGGAAGCCATGCTGCGCGCCAACAATCAGGTCTGGGTCGACGCGGGTGCCCAGCAATTGCATTACTGGGAAAATATCGCGCCCGGCAAGAGCGACTCCGAACGGGGAACGATCGCCGCGTTCGCGCTGGGGGCATCGACCCAGCGAGAGCTGTTCAGCGTGTCCAACCTCTATTTCGCTGGCTCGGTGCGTGTCTCGCACGGCAACGTCGATTACGACGGTTATCTGCAAGATCTGGCGGGCCGCGTTGTCCAGCCGAACTATCAGATGAGCACGCGCTCGACCGCGACGGACGTCACGCTCAAGGCCGGCAAGGCGATTCCATTCCAACTCGGCACCTGGCATGCGCAGGTGATTCCTTACCTGAGCTATAGCTACCGGGACTGGATTCGTGACAGCAGTCGCGACCCGAACGGCTTTTACGAGCGCTATCGCCATCATGTGGTCGGCGGCGGCCTGATGGGGCAGCTCGAAGTCACACCGAAGCTTGTGGCGACCGCAGACGTTCGCGCGGGCGCGATGGTGGGCGCCTCGATGACGCTGGCGGGCTCGCAGAACACGTTCAGCCTCGGCAACAAGCCGGTCGTCGTGGCTGGCTTCGGGCTCGACTATGCGATCGCGCGCAACTTCCACGTGAACGCGAGCTACGAGTGGTCTCGCTTCCAATATGGGCGCTCCAGCGTCACGCAGGTCGCGCCGGGCACGAACGCCTACGAACCCGATTCGAAGACGATCAACCAGACCTGGATGGTCGGCGCGGGCTACGCCTTCTAAAAATGACAACGCCGCGCGCTCAGTCGAGTCGCGCGGCGTTGGATTTCCGGCCGGACGCCGGCGGACGATGATCAGGTCGCGCCTTCCACGTCTTCCAGACTGAACGTCTCCGTGTGGTCGTTGTACGAGAAGATCTCGGCGTAACGTCCCCAGTTGATGGCGGTATCGAGCGTTTCCTGCGCGAGATCGTCCGACATCGAATCTTCCAGCTCCTGCTCGAACCGTACGCGCGGGGCGCGTTGCCCGCGGCGTTCCTGCAGCACGGCGCGAATCTTCGCGGCGAGCGGCACGTGACGCAGCAGATGCTCGGCGAACAGCACCTTGCGTTCCTGCGTGCTCACGTCCACGAAACGTTTGCCGGCGACGGTCAGCAGGATGTCGCCCTCCTTGAGTTCCGCAAAGCCCAAATGGTCGAGGATTTCGGCCACGGGGAAGAGGTCGTCGACCTCGAGCAGCAGCGTCTGTGCGATTTCCGGCAAGTCGGCGCGGCCGTTGTAGGGCGGGCCGGCCAGCGCTTCGAGCAGACCGGCCATCAGGTTGGTCGACACTTCGTGCAGCGGGCTCGACAACTCCAGCGTCATCTTCTGCGTGGTGTGCGCGCTGCGACGCGACGTCATCAGCGCATAGATGTCGTCGACCATCTTGCGGAAGGCCGGGTCGAGACGGTTGCGTCGATGTGGGAACGGTACCTTGATCTCGGCGACCACGCGGCCGGGATTCGACGACAGCACCAGAATCCGGTCGCACATGAACACGGCTTCTTCAATATTGTGTGTGACGATCAGGATCGACTTGATCGGCAACTGCCGCTGGCTCCACAGGTCGAGCAAGTCAGTACGCAGCGTCTCGGCGGTGAGCACGTCGAGCGCGGAAAACGGCTCGTCCATGAGCAGCAGCGTGGGATTGACCACGAGCGCCCGCGCAAAGCCCACCCGCTGGCGCATGCCGCCCGAGAGTTCGCGCGGATAGGCGTTCTCGAAGCCGTCCAAACCGATCAGGTCGATGGCGGCGAGGGCACGGCGGCGACGCTCCTTCGGCTCGACGCCAAGCGCTTCCAGTCCGGCTTCCACGTTTTGCAGCACGGTCAGCCACGGAAACAGCGCGAAGGTCTGGAACACCATCGCCACCCCCTCGGGCGGCCCTTCGAGCGGTTCGCCGAGATAGCGGATGTCGCCCGCGCTCGGCTGAATCAGGCCGGCGATGATACGCAGCAGCGTCGACTTGCCCGAGCCCGAGCGGCCGAGCAGGCCGACGATTTCGCCTTCGTGCAGTTGCAGATTCACACCGTCGAGCACTTGCCGCTCGTCGCTGCCCTTGCGGAAGCCGCGGCCGACGTTGGCGAGCGAGAAGATCTCTTTTCCGGCAATCGGTTGGGTATCGTTCGGCATCACGGTCCCTTTAATTCAGGCGAAGCTTGTTTTCAGCAATGGCGTACATCGGACGCCACAGCAAGCGGTTGAACAGTACAACGAACAGTGCCATCACGGCGATGCCCAGCAAAATGCGCGGATAGTCGCCCGCTTCCGTCATTTGCGCGATGTACGCGCCCAGGCCGTGCGCGGCAACCTTGTCGTTGCCCCACTGCACATATTCCGAGACGATCGACGCGTTCCACGCGCCGCCCGACGCCGTGATCGCGCCCGTCACGTAGTAGGGGAAGATGCCCGGCAGCATGATCTGACGCCACCACTGCCAGCCGCGAATGCGGAAGTTGGTGGCGGCTTCCTTGAAGTCGTTGGGAAACGTCGTCGCACCGGCGATGACGTTGAACAGGATGTACCACTGCGTGCCCAGCACGATGAGCGGCGAGAGCCAGATGTCCGGATTGGCGTGGAAATGGACGATCGCCACCACGAAGACCGGGAACAACAGGTTGGCCGGGAAGGCCGCGAGGAACTGGGCAACCGGCTGGATGCGTTCGGCAAGCTTCGGGCGTAGCCCGATCAGCACGCCCAGCGGCACCCACACCACCGAGGCGATGCCAATGAGCACCACCACGCGAACCAACGTGACCAGACCCAGGCCGAACACGCGAAGCACTTCGGCGACGCCGACTTCGGCCGTCACGAAGGCGCAGATCTTCCAGGCGGCGACCCCGCCCAGCACTACCAGCAGCGCGGCCCACACCCAATCGATCACGCGCGAGAGCGGGGTCTTCGATTCGGAATGGATCGCGGCGGGCAGCGAGAGCGGCATGCGTGCACGCGCGAGCGTACGCAGCAGCTTGCCGAACGGGCGGAGCAGAAACTGAATCGCTCGGGTGCGTTGAATCAGGTTGAGCACCCACGACTCGGGCGCGGCCTGCGAGACGGTGTCTTCCAGACGGAATTTGTCGGACCAGGCGACCATTGGCCGGAACAGGAACTGGTCGTAGATCACAATGACGACGACCATCGCCAGAATCACCCAGCCCACGGCATGCAGATCGCGCTGCACGATCGCCGTGGCGAGATACGCGCCGATGCCCGGCAGCGTCACCGTCTTGTCGCCCACGGTGATCGCCTCGGACGCCACCACGAAGAACCAGCCGCCCGACATGCTCATCATCATGTTCCAGATGAGGCCCGGCATCGAGTACGGTACGTCGAGTTTCCAGAAGCGCTGCCACGGCGAGAGCCGCAGATTCACCGCTACTTCCGAGAGATCGCGCGGCTGGGTGCGCATCGACTGGTAGAACGAAAACGTCATGTTCCACGCCTGGCTCGTGAAGATCGCGAAGATCGCGGCGCATTCGGCGCCGAGCACGCGTCCCGGGAACAGGGCGAGGAAGAAGGTGACCGTGAACGAGATGTAACCCAGCACCGGCACCGACTGGAGGATGTCGAGCATCGGCACGAGCAGCTTCTCGGCCCGGCGGCTCTTGGCCGCAAGCGTCCCATAGACGAGCGTGAAGACGAGCGAGGCGACCATCGCTGCGAGCATGCGCAGCGTGGTGCGCAACGCGTACTCGGGCAGGTTGGCCGGATCGAGCGAGATGACCTCGGTCTGCAGGTTGGCCAGCGGGGCCAACGTCTGACGAATGCCCGACGAGCTGACCATCAGGAAACCGATGATGATCGGGAACGCAATGAAATCCCAGCGGTTGGGAAGCAGGCGTCGCGCAGTGGCGGGGATGAACGGACGGGCTACGCGCGTCATCAAGACCTCTTGAGGATGAGGGGTCGGACGGATAACAGGATTTGGCGTCGGCATGCAGCGCGGCAGCGACGTTGCGCGCGCGCAGGGACGGCAGCGGATGCTACCAGATTGCCCCGTAAAAATATGTTAAAGCGCGTGTCATACGCTGGCAAACCGGATCTTCCAAGAGGAATTGTGGTTTTTATGTTGCACTGCGGGAAAACAAGATTTCGACAGATGATACCCGAGGTGTGTGCGGAGACCGTTTGCGCCGACGCCGGGCCGCAAAATGAGGCTGGGATGATGTGAACTTTATGGGCGTTGCGCGGACCAATTCCCGCGGCTTGCTTCGCGCCGTGCGGTCGTGTAGTGTGCACCGCTCGATCGGGCCACGGCGCCAGTGGCCGGTGGCGCAAGGCGCCCCCGGTGGTCGTGTTGCTTGCCGGCCCGACTCCCTCTCATTCCAAGACAAGCAAGGATGCGCCGCATGACGACGCCATTAGACGCGCGTTGCGAGCGTGCACGACAACTGAGTGCCGCCGGCCGGCTCGACGAGGCGATCGCCGAGTTGCGCCAAGTACTGAAACAATCCCCCGAATTCCTGCCGGCCCTCGAGGGCCTCGCCTACGTCTCGTTGCGCACCAACGCCTTCGAGTCGGCCGCCGACGCCTTCGACCGCCTGATCGCGCTCGTGCCGCAGCCGGGCGCGCAGGCGAGTTTCGACGCCGCGATGGCCAGCCTCCAGGCCGGGCGTCAGATGCGTGCCGAGGCGCTGTTCGACGCCACCGTGCAGCAGTCGCCGGACGTCATCGGCACGATGCACACCATTGGCCTGACCTGGGCGCAGGCGGGCGACAACGCGCGTGCGCTCGGCTGGTTCGAGCGCACGTCGGCCAACGCGCCGGCGTTGTGGCAGGCGCACTTCAACCGTGGCCGCGCGCTCGGTGCCTTGGGCCGCTACGACGAAGAGATCGACGCATACCGGCTGGGGCAAGC
>NZ_KB290505.1:27117-75449 GCF_000282835.1 Pandoraea sp. B-6
GCAGCAACCCGATCCGCTGGTGAACCTGGGGGTGGCGCTGCGTGAGCAACACGCGTTCGGCGAAGCGCTGCAATGCTTGCGCGAGGCGGTAAAGCTCGCGCCGGACCATGCGGGCGCGCGCACTAACCGGGCGCAGACAAATCTGCTGCTGGGCGACTTCGAGCATGGCTGGCATGACTACGAGTGGCGCTGGCAGGAAGGCGGTCAGCGGCGGCGCTTCAGCGACCGGCTCTGGGACGGCCGCGCGCCGCTCGCGGGCAAGACGGTGTTCGTCCATAGCGAACCGGGCCTGGGGAATACGTTGCAGTTCGTGCGGTTTGTCCCGCGTTTGGTCGAGAGGGGGGCGAACGTCGTGCTGTCGGTGCAAGCGCCGCTTGTCACGTTGCTGGGCGGCTTCGCGCGCGGGGTGACGGTGCTTGCCGAGCACATACCGGTGCCGTCGTTCGACTGGCAGCTGCCGCTGCTCAGCCTGCCGCATCTGTTGAAAGCGGGGGGCGATGTGGCAACCGCTTTGCCCTACGTGCGCTCGAGCGCAGGGCGGGAGATGATCTGGCGGTCGATGCTGGGCAAGCGGCCGGAAGGCGCGTTGCGGGTGGGCTTCGTGTGGCGCACCGGGCCGTTTCCGCCGCATCGCGACGTGGCGCTTGCGCATTGGGCGCCGGTCTTCGGTGCCGACGCGCATTTCTACGCGTTGCAGGTCGATGTGACCGACGACGAGCGCGCCGAACTGGCCCGGTATGCCAATGTGCATGACATCGGCGCGAAGCTCAGCGATTTTGCCGAGACAGCGGCCGTCATGGCGCAGATGGATCTCGTGATCTCAGTGGACACGGCGGCGCTGCACTTGGCCGGAGCGCTGGGAAAACCGGTCTGGGGACTCGTCGGCTTTACGCCGGACTGGCGCTGGCAGTTATCGCGTCGGGACAGCGACTGGTATCGGTCGCTCACGCTTTATCGCCAGTCGCCGCGCGGCGACTGGGATGGCCTGATGGCGCAGGTCGGGGCCGATCTCGCTACCCTCGTGCATGAAGCGCGGGCGGCTGTGCCGATGGAGGCCCACGGATATCACCCGGCGTCGGCCTGATCGCTGTCGTCGTCGCGCAGGCGCGTATAGATATTCCAGCTGGAGATGAACAGGGCGGCGATGAGCGGTCCGATCACGAAGCCCGTCAGGCCGAAGAGCGACATCCCGCCGAGGGTGGCGATCAGCACGACCCAGTCGGGCAGCTTCGTGTCCTTGCCCACGAGAATCGGACGCAGCACGTTGTCGACCAGGCTCACAATGGTGCCGCAGAACGCAAACAGCACCACGCCCTTCCAGACTTCCCCGGAGAGCAACAGCCAGGTCCCCACGGGCACCCACACGACGGCTGCGCCCACGGCGGGTAATAGCGACAGGAAGGCCATCACCACGGCGGCGAGCACGTAGCCCTGGATGCCGAGGACGGCGAAGATGAAGCCGCCGAGTACGCCTTGCACCACGGCGACGGCGATGTTGCCCTTGACGGTGGCGCGCACGACCGTGGTGAACTGCCGGATCAGTTGGGTTTTGTGACGTTCTTCGAGCGGCAGGGCGCGTCGGACCATCACGCCGAGCACGGTACCGTCGCGCAGCAGAAAGAACAGCAGGTAGAGCATTACGCCGAAGCTCACGAGCAGTTGCGCCGTGTTCTGACCGATGCTCACCAGATAGACCGCGACCAGGCGGCCGATTTGCGCGGCGCCGTCGCCCAGCTTTTGCTGGATCGCGGCGACGTCCTGCACACCGGCCAGATCCATCACTCTATGCACACTCGCGGGCATCCGGTCGAGCAATTGCTGGAAGGCTACCGTGAGTTGGGGAAGATCGGCGCGAAAACGCACGAGTGCCGTGCTGATTTCCTGCGTCAGCATGCCGATCACGAGCGTGAGCGGCAGGATCACGATGAGCAGGATCAGCGCCAGCGTGGCGAGGGCGGCCAGATTCGGCCGGCCGCGCAGACGAGTGAGGATGCGGCGCTGCACTGGCTGGAACAGCACGGCGAGAATCGTGCCCCAGAAGACGGCGCCGAATAGCGGAAACAGAATCCACCCGAACACGATCGTCACGACGAACAGCATGAGGTGGAAGAACTTGCGCTGATCGCTACGACTCGACATGAGGTTTCCTCGCAGATGACGGCGGCGCAGACGGAGACGGCGTGCCAGTCGTTCTTATAGCAGAACCGGCCGTCGGGCCGATTTCACGGATGATTTGTGTCACGAGCGGATGGCCTTCGCCACGTCGCGAGCGAATGGCGTGGATGTCCTCGAAAACCTCGCTAGGGCGGCCCAGCCAGCGCAGGCCGCGCAGCAGCGAGACGTCGCCCGCGCCCGCCTCGCTCAGCGGAAAGACGCCCATGCCGCGTGTGGCAAAGACGGCCATGAGCGCGCTGTCTTCGAATTCGCCGACGATATTCGGGCGAATGCTCTGTGCCTCAAACCATTGATCGAGCCGGGCGCGCAGGGCCGAGTGACCGGTTGGCAGCACGACGGGGAGGTCTGCCAGGCATTGAGGAAACGCGGCTCGCGCGGATTGGCGTACCAGCGATGCCGGCCCATACCAGTCGACCGGCGACGCGACCAGACGTTCGCTTGAGAGTCGCAGCGTAGGGTTATACGGGGCGGGCTGGCTCGCGAGCACGAGGTCGAGCTTGTGTAGCGCAAGTTCGGCGAGCAACTGCTCGTGTTCGCCTTCATGGCAGACGAGCCGCAGCGAGGGCGTGTCGAGCACCGGCGCGAGAATCGCGTGCGCGGCCAGTTTGGAGATACCGTCGGCCAGCCCGATGGCAAGCCTTGCCACACGACCGCTGGCGGCCTCGCGAACGTCGTCGGGGATCGACTGGCCGAGGCGAAAAATCTCTTCTGCACGCCGAAACGCCGCCTGCCCCGGGTCGGTCATTGCGACGCCGCGTCCGGCGGGCTTGAGCAACTGGTGGCCGAGTGATTTCTCGAGCTCGCGCACCTGGGCGCTGATCGTCTGCACGGCCATGTCGAGACGCTCCGCCGCGCGAGCAAAGCCCCCTTCCTTGACGACGACCCAAAAATAGTAAAGATGACGGTAATTCAACATATCGAATGGACTTCGGAAAAACCGAACTATTTTGAAGTATATAACTGGTTTTTGCGAAACATGAGTTCGGGGATCATGCTGTCCTGGACCCGCACCTCGCGTTAGGTGCGGGATAACGAAGGGGCATGGCCGCTGTCGACTGGCGGTGAATGTTCCGATAACCCTAGGGAATCTCTGGCGCACATATGGACTATCTGCTTGCTTTGACGGTTGACCCGGCGGTATGGGCGGCGCTTGTCACGTTGGTGGTCATGGAAGTCGTGCTTGGCATCGACAACCTGATCTTCATCTCTATCCTGACCAACAAGTTGCCGTTGTCGATGCGGGCGCGCGCGCAGCGTATGGGCATTGGTCTGGCGCTGGTCATGCGTCTGGCGCTGCTGGGTACGGTGGCATGGATCGCCAAGCTGACGACACCGCTCTTCGAGTTGTTCGGTCACGGCTTTTCGTGGCGCGACCTGATTCTGATCTCCGGTGGTCTGTTCCTCGTGTGGAAGGCGACGAAGGAGATGCATCAGCATGTGGCGTCGGACACGGACGATGCCGAACACGGCGAGGGCGCATCGACGGCGGGAACGATGGCGACGATCACTGCGCGTGCCGCCGTGGTTCAGATCCTGATGCTGGACCTCGTGTTCTCGATCGACAGCATCGTGACGGCCGTGGGCATGACCGAGCACATCCCGATCATGTTCGTTGCGGTGATTGCCGCCGTGACGGCAATGTTGTTCATGGCGGGGCCGCTCTCGCGATTCATCGAGGCGAATCCGACGGTCGTGATGCTGGCGCTGGGCTTTCTGCTTGTGATTGGCATGACGCTGATCGCGGAAGGTTTCGGGTCACATATCCCGAAGGGTTACATCTACGCGGCGATGGCATTCTCGGCCTTCGTGGAGGGGCTGAACATGTTGACGCGTCGTGCGAAGGCGCGCCGTAAGGCAGAGCAGGGGCGCGTGCTTCACTAGGGGGTGCGGTAACGAAAGCGTAAGTGAGGCGGCGGCGGTCACCACCGCCGTCACTTTTTTTGTCTGACCGCTTCGGTTTTTACGAACATGGATGAACGGAAAAGCAGGTTTTTCCGTGGTGCGACAGCCGATACATTAAGGGCGTTGTCTCATTTACGTGATGGAGCGAAACGATGAAATGTCCTGTATGCGGTACCCCGGATTTGCTGATGGCGGAGCGTCAGGGGGTGGAGATCGACTATTGCCCGAGCTGTCGTGGTGTGTGGCTCGATCGTGGGGAGCTGGACAAGCTGATCGAGCGAACGGAGGGAGGTGGGGCGAGGCCGGCACCTGCGGCGCTCGGCGGCGATGATCAAGGGAATCGTCGCGACTCCCAAGCGTCTTGGCGCGATCATGCTCATCGCGATAGATCTCGTGGGGACGATGACCGAAGTCGCCAGTACGACCAGCCACGCAAGAAGAAGTCGCTGTTCGAGATGTTCGACTTTGACTGACGCCGGCGGGTAACTGACGTTTGCGCCCTTTGGCGTGGGATGCAAAACGTCAGCAGCGCTTTTGTGCGAACCCAAAAAAAACGGCTCCCATCGCTGGGAGCCGTTTTAAATTTGGTGGCGAATCAGGGACTCGAACCCCGGACCTGCGGATTATGATTCCGTGGGTCAGATATTTTTTCTATGTTGATGTTGGTTGAAGATTGTTGATTTTATTGAAATATATATGTAGGTGATATACGCTTAAGGTGACGAAAATTCCCTGATTTTCACCTGAATCGTAACCCCGGCGTAACCCCAAATGACTGACGGTACCCACATCAATTTTACGAAGGCAGCTTTGCTGGCGTTGCCAACGCCGGCCGCTGGTCGAACCACATACCACGACATCAAAACCCCGGGGTTGCAGCTTCGGGTCACGGTGACCGGTGTCAAGACGTTCTCCGTTTTTCGTCGGGTCAAGGGGGGTAGCCCTGTTCGGGTGACTCTGGGGCGTTTTCCGGATGTTTCGATTGAGAAGGCTCGTCAACAGGCGATGTCGCACACGGCAGAGCTAGCCGCCGGGACTGACGTTGCTGAGCGCCAGCGCAAGGCACAATCGGTATTGACGTTCGGAGCGTTGTTCGCTGAATACATGCGGCTACATAGCAAGGTCAAGAAGAGGACCTGGGCGGAAGACGAGAGCAAGTACGAGCAGTACCTTTCGGCGCCGCTTGGGAAGAAGCGCCTTTCGGAAATTACTCGTAAGAACATTGCAGACATTCACTCAAAAATTACAGCAGACGGGCATGCGGTGACGGCTAATCGTGTGCATGCTCTCGTGTCGAGCGTCTTCGGTTGGGCCATCTCGGTGGACGTGTGGGAGCAGAACCCGGCCGTCGGTATCAAGAAGAATGCCGAGAAGTCTCGTGACAGATTCATTCAGGGCCGTGAGCTGCCTGCCTTTTTTCGAGCAGTTCATGCCGAACCCAACGGTAGCATCCTAGACTTCTTCCTGATGTCACTTTTGACTGGAGCAAGAAGGTCGAACGTGCTGGAGATGGCGTGGACAGACGTTGATCTTACTGACAACGTATGGCGGATTCCCCGCACGAAGAACGGCGAGTCTCAAACGGTAATGCTGGTCAAAGAGGCCGTTGAAATACTAGTGCGCCGCAAGAATGGCAGTGCTAGCCCCTTTGTTTTTCCTGGTCACGGCGACTCCGGTCATCTGGTGGAGCCGAAGAAGGGGTGGCATCGCATCAAGGCCCGGATGGCTGGGCAAGAACTACTTCGGCAACTGGGCGAGCATCTGGCGTGGTCAGACGAAATGCTCGAATCCGAGTTGCGGGCGTTTCTAAGCACAGTGGATGTTGACCAAGCACTTGCATTGACATCTCAACGGGCAAGTGAGGCAGGAATCAACCTTCCGGCGCTGCTGCTACCTGATATTCGGATTCATGATCTGCGCCGGACTCTTGCTAGTTGGCAGGTAAAGACCGGAGCGACGCTGCCCGTTATCGGCAAGAGCCTGAACCACCGTTCGCCTGCAACCACGGCTGTGTATGCGAGGCTGGACCACGACCCGGTTCGAGAGGCGGTTACGAAAGCGACTGATGAAATGCTGAGCATCGGTCAAGCACGCATTCGCCTGAAGGACATCCTCGGCGCTACGCCTGATTCCGATAAGGCCGCGTAGGTACAGGTCCCCGAAACAGGTCCACGATCTGCTTGGGGCCTCGCAACTCTTCACGCATCGACGTTGCTTGCCCCAAATCGGCGGAAGTAATCGCTCACAATTTCATCGACGCTGGCTCGCACCTCGTCATCCCAAGTGTATGCGTGCAATAGACGGAAGGAGCTTTGCGTTGCAGCAGGGCCGCCGACTATGTTGTGTGCCAGGAGTAGGGCAACCGTGCGGAGATCATGTTCTGTGATCCGGGACGTTAGGTCGTCAAGCGACCTTTTGGCCGCACTACGCCGGGGGGACCATTGGAGCTGGTCGTGTTCAATGTGCGCTCCCCAATCGTTCGGCAGTCAATTTCGGTAGCCGCTTCTTGGCATTTTGCACAACGTCATTCAGTTCGTGTCGTGCGGCAGGGTTCCGCAGATAGGTCTGCAGCAACTCATAAAGCTGCACGTCGCCAGCCGATCCGCCCGAAAGATTGCAGGTGAGAACAAGGGCACGTACGCCGTTGTCAATTTGTTGTCGGGTGAGGTTGTGGCAGGCGCCCGACGTCAGTTCTTGCGCTGGTGGCTCGACATAGAACTCCGGCCAACCTCTCTTGATTCCGTTCAGGATCATCGCTTGAGCCTGTTCAATTGCTCGCTTTTCAAGCGTCGCAGCCGACTCTTCACTGATATGCTTGGTCACCGCGTCCCTCGCAGCAGTTGAATATCGATTCCCGATGCATTGGCAATAATTCTTGCTCGATCGATATTAGGAATTCGACCTGCATTCAGCCATAAATGGACCGTGGCGTTGCTCACTGAGGCAGCGTGGGCTGCTTTAGTCGCCCCACCGATCCGTTCGACTGCTACTCTCACGTGGTTTTGTGTAATGTACATACGCTATTTTTCCTTTTTCTTGATAAGCGCGCGACAATTTATTGATTACTTCTTGTCTATATTTATTTTAGTGTGCCGACTGTCGGCGGTGGGGCGGGGACGATATTTTTTTGATGATGCCCCCACATTACATGTTCAACGCAAGAATCGTTGACACCCGTTGACGGCGATCCGATACAGCTGGGCAGGAGAATAGTTCGGCGTTGCGTAAACGATGGTCAAAACTTCGTTTTCCGCTGCACCCGGTGGCTGCCCCCATTGCTCGGCATAGCCGACCTCGTAATCGTGTCGAGGAACGCCCTTGTCCATAATTTCTGCTGTTGTCCGAATTGCATTTGCGCGGGCCATGCAGACGTTGAACATGGCTTCGTCAGCGTGGGCAGAAACAGTGATGCTGAGCAACAACCAAATCAACAAATTTCGGCTAAACATATACTCTACCTCGACACGTTGCTCGCATTGAGTGAAGTCATCATTCTCGTTTGGCTGCCGGATCAATCACGGCAATTACCCCGATGTCGGCATAGGTACCGACGGCTCTCCCGATAACTGCGGCGTACCTGTGATCCTTTTCCAGGCCGAGCAGTACCTCCCGCACGTTATCAGAGGCCACGACAATGAGGTCCCCCCCGTTCGTTCTGCAGGTTACGGACGGGTATCCGTCTCGCAGGCGAGGTGCATAACAATAATGCGCGGGGAAAAGGACAAGCTTTCGCTTTAAGGTGCCCGCCTGCAAACCGAGCGTGAGATTTAGCACGTCCCTCTCTGTTGCAGAAACGTCAGGGTCTTTGACATCCATAAGCCGGATGGGGACATCCTCAACATTTTTCACGGAATCTCTACCGATCCATATCCAGTCATTCGCATGGCTTCGGTGCTTAAAAGCATACGCACCAGCTACGAGCAAAAGACCAGCCAGCAATATTGTGTGTGTTTTTCGCATTGCATCGTCTCGCTCGTTAAGCAAGCGCAAATTTCCCTAAAAAACCAACGCCTTTATCTGAGCAATGTCGTCGACCAAAAGCACTTGACTTTTTATTAGTGGAATCAATGCTGTCAAAAAATCGTCGGTTGGTTCTCGAGGGGGGAATTCGCTAAGCGAGATAATCGCCCTTTGTTTCCTATCCGAAAACTCCGAATCCGTTAATAATCCATTCGATGAGAGGTTGTGAAGCTTGCGAATGTTATCGACGAACTCTTGAGCTGAAGTGGTTTTTGCTTCAATCTCGGCCACCTCAATTTCTGCTTTTCGTTTCAAAAATGCATCATCTTCATATTTTTTATTCTTATTTTGAGCGGTGACGTACGCATCATATGCAGCGTATCCGATGAGAGGGATGACGAGCAGCCACGCGGCGATGCCGAACATAATTCCAGCCAGCAACGCGGCGAAGAACATGACGAGACCTTTAGGAGCGTCGTCGTTATACAACTGTCCTGCACCGACGCACACAATGCTCAGCACGCATGCAAGCGTCGGATTTTTCGGCCTAGCCAACTCCTCGACTTTGGGCATAATCGTGCTCAAACTGCACCTCCATCGTTGTTCTTTCGATACCACTGTGCAAGCTTGTAACCGCCATAGCCCATGGCAGCGGCTGCCACTATGGGTGCTGCAGCGGTTATGACCACGCCAGCGGCCATCCCACCACCTGCCACGCTCCCGACTGCGGCAAGACCTGATGTGATCCCTGCCGCCCCCAAGCCAGCAACTGAGCCACTAGCCGCAACATCGGCAACTGCACCCCCAGCCCCCGCAACAGCGCCAACACTGGCACCAACGGCTGCTCCCGTTAGTTCAGTAGGCGAGTTCTCTTTTTCTTTAGACACAGTCTGGCTCCTTCCAACGTGTAGGTACTGATGCGAAAGAATAAACCATTGAGTTGTTAACAACAACCAACCGGTTATCACGACGACGAACGTCTATTCCACACTCGGCAGATGCCGACACTGGACGAAAAGAAGGCGTTCGCCGCCCGCCTCAAGCAAGCCCTGAAACGCAGTCCGAAGAAGATCGAGACTGCGTCTGAACTCGCCACGCAGTTCAATCTCCGTCACCCAGTCGAGCCGATCACCCCTCAAGCGGCACAGAAGTGGCTGACCGGAACGGCACGACCCACGGTGGACAAGATCAAGACGCTTGCCGAGTGGTTGGATGTGTCCGAGCAATGGTTGCGTTTCGGCGTGACGGATATGAAGCGCCCTCGCCCCGCGAAGGGTGCGAGCGCAGTTGCCGACGAAGTTAGGCCGACCGCTCTGGAGTTGGAGTTGCTTCGCCGCCTCCGCGGCCTTTCAGCCCACCGTCGGCAAATTGTCGAAGAAATCATCGAGCAGTTCGCACTCGATGGTGAGGTTTGGAGGGAGTGACTCTAGGTTGCGGGCGTACAGTAAGTCACGACCATGAAATTCTTCGCATATGCGGTATATGCAGGCACCGTGCACCCTATCTTATTTGTTCACCGCTGTCTTGACCGTGATTTGCAGAAGGTCCAGTCGTGATGGGTCTGGCATCCGATGAAGCATTGCATGGCAGTTCGGGCACACGGGCCGAAGATGTCGCACTGGATCCACCACGTACTCTGAGCCGATGGTCGACAATGGCAGAAGATGGTGAACGTGTATGAAACCTTTGCCCAGCTCACCATAAGCCTTCTCGAAGTCGAGCCCACAAACCTGACACCGTGCACCGAAGTGATCAATGCATTGCCGTCTTGCTTGCGGGTCACGTTCATATCGGTTCACCATAACGGTTTGAGCCGCCCCCTCCGTGAGTCCCACCGCGCTCTCGATTTGGTCAGGAAAGAGGGTTCCGTCTTCGACTCGGTAATCTAGGGGCGACGTGCGAATTTTAAGCAGATCAACGATTCGCCTGGCGTTAGTCGAGTCTTTCACCTGAGTTTTGGTCTGCAGCCGAAAACCTAATTTCAGGTCACAGTAGGGAATGGCATTCGCCAACGAGCGAACGAAGTATTTCCAACTCACGCTCCTCCAATGGCGATGATCGCTCTCCCAGCCTGCGGGCAGGTCTGAGGCAGGCACAAGACGGTAAGTGGACTTCGGTCCGACGATTCCAGCTCCAATCGCACCATGCTCGTTGGCGTACGCAATTACCCAATCACCCTCAGCTAAGCTGCTTAGCTTCTTATCCCCCGCATCTCCAACGCTGCCGAGAAACCCTGCCGTAACAATCCGATTGCTCAGGTGCCTTTGCCACCACGCGTCTGTATATGGCTCGCCGATGTTGATGATGTAGTAGTTTGCTTCACCAGAGGGGCTTTTCATATCGGGTTTCCATCGCTTTTGAGCTGTAGGTCGCTACCGGACGTTAGCCGGGGCGAATCGGAGAAACCAGAATTAGAAGAATTTGGACGGCGACTCAGCATGCTGCTATGCACTGGAAATCATTGTCCTGAACTCGCTCCGAGTCAATTTCAGTACGCACCCTTGGTACAAGAACAATACGGGAGCGCGTCAGCCTTCCGCCTTAACCAAGGAGCCGTCATGCATAAATCTGCTTTCAATCTTCTGCTGGTCGTCCTTATCGAGGCCATCTGCGCCGTCGCGGCCTATCTGAAGGACCGTCTAATGGGAAGCCTTCACCGCTCCGGTGACGACGAGCCGTGGGCGAATCACCCCGAGTTCGCCTAACACTTTCCGCAACTCTCCGTAGCCGGTTCTGGCTGCATCGCTTCTCATCCCCGCATTCAATCGTAGCCTCGCCCGGTTCTGACCTGGCTGGATGCGCACGTCTATTCAAGGAGTTCAAAATGCACCTTGTGCAAAACATGGCCTATGTCGGCGAAGTTCCCTGGCACGGGCTAGGCAATCAACTTGCCCCGGACCAGCCGCTCGAAGTCTGGGCCATGCAGGCGGGTATGGATTGGACAATCGAAGAATCCGAAGTCCGCTTCGTTGCCGGCAACGGTGGTCTGGGCTCGATCCACGCCTTCCCCGACCAGAAGGTCTTGTATCGAAGCGACACGAAAGACCCGCTCTCGGTGGTGTCGAGCCGTTATCAGGTCGTGCAGCCGCAGGAAATCCTGGAGTTTTATCGAGACCTCACTGAAGTGGGTGGCTTTCAGCTCGAAACAGCAGGTGTACTAAAAGGCGGACGTAAGCTCTGGGCACTGGCACGCACCGGACAGTCCGTCGCCCTCAAGGGCAGAGACGTAGTGGACGGCTACTTGCTCCTCGCCACCGCCTGCGACGGAACACTAGCGACAACTGCACAATTTACGTCCGTCCGTGTTGTTTGCAATAACACCTTGGCCGTAGCACTCGGCGACAGCACTGGAGCGATCAAGGTGCCTCATCGAAGCCAGTTCGATCAGCAAACCGTTAAGCGTCAGTTGGGGATCGCCATCTCGTCATGGGATGAATTCCTGGTGCGGATGAAGGCCCTGTCCGAGCGGAAGGTCAAGCATGAAACGGCGGACGCCTACTTCCAGCGTGTGCTGACCTACCCGACAACCACGGATTCCGGCAACGCAACGACAACGACCAACGAGCGGGCTATCAAGGCCGTGCATGAGCTTTTCTCTGGCCGTGGCAAAGGTGCGGACCTTGCTTCTGCGTCTGGCACTGCGTGGGGTCTCGTCAACGCTGTTACCGAATACGTCGACCACCAACGCCGAGCCAGAAGCGAAGACCACCGTCGAGACGCTGCATGGTTTGGTGCCGGTGCCACGTTGAAAGAAAAGGCTTGGGACGAAGCCCTTCGCTTGGTCGCATAGCCGCTCCCCCCACCGCAATACCGAAGCCCGGTTGAACCTTGCGTTCGCCGGGCTTTTCTTCATTGAAGGAGCTGAACATGAGCACTGCAATCAGTATAGAAAAGCCTTCCAGGAATCGGCCTGCCCTGCGACTTGTCGACACTCGTGGCCTCGACCGTGAAGACTGGCTCGCTGTTCGCAAGACAGGTATCGGTGGATCCGACGCAGCCGCCGCAGTTGGCTTGAATCCGTACAAATCGATGTTGGAACTCTGGCTTGAGAAAACGGGGCGAGACGCCGAGCTCGAAAAGCCGAATCCCAATGACACCACTCATCCAGTCTTTTGGGGAACGTTGCTCGAACCCATCGTCGCCGCAGCGTATAGCCAGCAGACCGGCAACCGTGTACGCAAGGTCAATGCCGTGCTGCGACATCCGACGGTACCTTTCATGTTGGCCAACCTGGACCGTGAAGTGACCGGCTTGGCCGACGTGCAGATACTCGAATGCAAAACGGCCGGAGAGTTCGGTTCTCGATTGTGGCGGGATGGTGTGCCGGAATATGTGCAGTTGCAGGTACAGCATCAGCTTGCCGTGACAGGCAAACGAGCTGCCCACGTTGCCGTTCTTCTCTGCGGCCAGAAGTTGGACGTTCATCGTATCGAGCGTGACGACGAGTTGATCGCAAGACTGATCGAACTCGAAGCCCGGTTCTGGCAATACGTGGAAAGCGATACGCCACCGCCGGCTGACGGTTCGGAATCTGCCGATCGAGCGTTGCGTTGCTTGTTTCCCAAAGACGCCGGAAACACCGTCGACTTCAGCGACGATCGGAACCTGTCCGCCACGTTCTCCGATCTTGTTACGGTCCGTGCCGAAATCGAAACACGGGAACAGCTCGAATCGAAGCTCAAACAATGCCTCCAGCAGGCCATGGGAGACGCGTCACGGGCTTTGTTCGAGACAGGCGAGGTCACGTTCAAGCGCAGCAAGGACGGCTCCAGCGTCGATTTGAAGAGGCTTCTCGCCGATCACCCGGAGCTTCAACAACAGTACACCATCACCAAGCCTGGTTCTCGCCGGTTCCTGGTATCAGTCTAGTCAACGGAGGCAATCATGTTGAAAGGCTTAGCAATCACGCCTCCGGTCATCGGGCGGATTTCGATTGGCCGTGTCGTAGAGAAGAACGGTAAGCGGTTGCCTGAGAAAGACGACCAGTTCACGATCACAACGCAGATGCAAAACCGTGACGGCTGGGTTCTCCATCCATTCGATGAGGCGCTACGCAAGGCGGGCAGTGGCAAGCTGCGATCGATCCCGGTCCGAGTGTTGTTCAACGATCCGGATCTGAATCTGCGTGCCGAGTACTCGATGTTTGACCGGCAAAACGGAAGGCCGGTGTGTGTTGGCAACGGTGAGACTTGCAGGCGTGTCACCAACGAGGGCACTGTCCCGTTGCCATGTCCGTCTCCCGACGGCTGTGCATTTGGGCAGACTGGCGGTTGCAAGCCCTACGGTCGACTGAACGTTGTCATTGGCGACGAGGATGAGCTCGGTTCGTTCATTTTCAGAACCACGTCGTTCAACTCCATTCGCACGTTGGCCGCACGGCTGCATTACTTCAACGCCGTGTCGGGCGGGTTGCTGGCGACCATGCCACTGGAGTTGAAGCTGCGTGGAAAATCAACAACGCAAAGTCACCGATCTGCAATTTACTACGTGGACCTCGTCGTTCAGTCTGGGCTTACGCTGGGAGACGCCATTGCTCGGGCACGGGAACTGGATAGCCAGCGCAAGGCTTCAGGCTTCGATCCGGCTGCGCTCGATGAAGCGGCGCAAGCAGGTTTTGCCAACGGAGCGTTCGAGGAATCTGGTGAGGATACGCAAGCGGTCGTGGAGGAGTTCTATCCGGACGACGACGGCACGGGCGAACCGGAATCTGACAAGGGGGCTGGCGGCACGAGCCTGAAGGACAAGCTCGAACGGAAGGCCACGAGAGCAACGGGAGGCTCGTCATGATCTTCGTCGAAGCCATCCTGTTCCTGACCGTTGCGCCGTTTCTGCTGATCGCAGTTGGCTTCGTCTGGCTGTGGTTCGGTCACAAGTTGCTGGTCTGCATCTTGGGACGCTGATGCGTCCCTTTGCTCCCGCTGATGTGGGGGCTTTTTTAGCTAATACGGATCGAGGCGTGCTGGTGGTGAGTTGGTGTTGCGGGATCCGCAGGTAAAATTCACACCTCCATTCCGGTATGTGTGCCGGTAGAAATGCAGCCGCTCAAGGCAGTCAATCTCGGACCTTGCAGACTGTATGCTTTAGCCACGTTACGATGCCACGATCAGTGACTGCTTTGGGATGCGTATCGTTGAGTGTCAGGTACCCATAAAACCTGCCATTTTGGTCGACAATAACTGGCGGATCAGATGCGATGTCATTGCATGGGCTTTCAGAAGATATGTCCGATCCGTACTGGCCGATGTCATTGAAGATGCTCAGCGGCGAAATGTCCGAACCGTATTGGCCGATATCATTGTGGACCGAGTCGGGGGCCACTTCTGAACAGTTCATGCAGCCCAAATAGACGTCATGTCGTGGCCCGCCGAACAACATGAGTTTGACCTGTGCCTGCGCCATGCCTGAAACCGTTGCCAGAATCATTAAAAGCAATACACCTCTCACTTTCATTTCCGACCTCCCTCTAGGTTGTCGTATGGCAATTTCGTCGTCCCATTAGACGGGGGCGGCATGTCGCCGGAACTGGGCCGCTGCGGGCGACAGCCGAACACGGAACCGGTGTCGTTCCTATATATATTATTAGGAAATGCTCAACATCGAAAACGAAGCACTCGTACGGCATTTCCGCTCTCGGTCGCCCACAAGTTTTTGAAATTCGTGGGCGAGGAGCGCCATTGCCACGAGAACTTTGAGGCGTCAACGAGCAGACGATCCTCATCCGAGCGCCCCAACTCAAGATGAGTTGCTGCTGGCGCCTCTTTCCGTCCGCCGCATTGTAAAATTTGCCATCAGTCCGACGAAGCAGTCCATCTGATCGTCTGGGGCACTTATTCGACCCACGGGTCAGCAATGCACATTCAAAGAACTCATGGCAATCAAGAAATCTGAACTCTACAGCTCGTTGTGGAAGGGCTGCGACGAACTCCGCGGCGGAATGGACGCCTCGCAGTACAAGGACTACGTGCTCGTCCTGTTGTTCGTCAAGTACGTGTCCGACAAATATGCGGGTCAGAAGGATGCCCTGATCGACGTGCCGGCTGGGGGGAGTTTCAGCGACATGGTCGCCCTGAAGGGTGACAAAGAGGTTGGCGACAAGATCAACAAGATCATTGCCCGACTCGCAGAAGCAAACGACCTCAAGGGCGTGATAGATGTTGCTGACTTCAACGACGCAGAAAAGCTGGGCAAGGGCAAGGAGATGGTGGACCGTCTCTCCAATCTCATCGCCATCTTCGACACGCCTGGACTCGACTTTAAGAGCAACCGTGCAGAGGGTGACGATATTCTGGGTGACGCCTACGAGTATCTGATGCGCAACTTCGCTACCGAGTCGGGCAAAAGCAAGGGGCAGTTCTACACTCCAGCAGAAGTTTCCCGTGTGATGGCGAAGGTGATCGGCATCGGCAGTGCCAAAAGCGCCGACCAGACCATCTATGACCCGACATGTGGCTCGGGATCGCTGCTCATCAAGGCACACGACGAAGCGAAAGGGGCTACGCGGCTTGATTTGACCATTTACGGGCAGGAGATGGACAACGCCACGTCAGCACTGGCGAAGATGAATATGATCCTGCACGACTGCCCCACAGCAGAGGTCTGGAAGGACAATTCGCTGTCCAGCCCGCATTTCAAGCAAGGCAACGGCGCCCTCAAGACCTTTGACTTCGTTGTCGCCAATCCGCCGTTCTCGACGAAGGCTTGGAGCAACGGGTTTGACCCGCTAAACGATGAATTTGGTCGCTTCGAATATGGCACACCTCCCGACAAGAATGGCGACTACGCGTTCTTGCTGCATATTCTTACGTCCCTCAAGAGCACGGGTAAGGGCGCGGTAATTCTCCCGCACGGCGTGCTGTTCCGTGGCGGTGCTGAAGGCGCAATTCGAAAGCGCGTCGTCCAGCAAGGCTACATCAAGGGCATTATCGGTCTGCCAGCCAACTTGTTCTATGGAACGGGCATCCCGGCGTGCATCATCGTTCTTGACAAAGAACATGCTGCTGCCCGCAAGGGCATCTTCATGATCGATGCCAGTAAGGGGTTCATCAAGGACGGGAACAAGAATCGCCTGCGTTCGCAGGACATTCACAAGATCGTCGATGCCTTCAACAGACAGGCCGAGATCCCGAAGTTCGCCCGGCTGGTGCCCGTTTCAGAGATTTGCGAGAACGACTTCAACCTAAACATCCCCCGCTACATCGATAGTACCGAGCCCGAGGATCTGCAGGATATCGCCGCCCACCTATTGGGTGGAATTCCAGACCACGACATCGAAGATCTGGGTGAATACTGGCGTGTATTGCCGAACGTACGTTCCTCATTGTTTTCCCCGGCCGGTCGAGCCGGTTATAGCCAACTGAAGGTTGCATCAAGCGAGATCAAGTCGACGATCTTCGGTCATGCGGAGTTTGCTACCTTCACGGAAACTGTGCATTCCGACTTCGCCAAATGGAAGGCGGGCAATGTCCCCCTGCTCGCCGGAATCCAGATCGGAGACCATCCGAAGGCGTTGATCGAAGCCATCTCTGAAAGCCTACTCGACACGTTTAAAGCCACGCCGCTGCTTGATGCCTACGACGTTTATCAGCACCTGATGAGCTACTGGGCAGACACGATGCAGGACGACGTGTACATGCTCGTTCACGACGGCTGGAATGCGCTGACCGATGGCAAGTCCAATACTGACCTAATCCCCGCACCGCTTGTAGTCGCTCGATACTTTGCAGATGATGCCACGGCCATTGAACAGCTAGAAGGCGAGCGTGACTCCATCTCACGCCAGATGGAAGAACTCAACGAAGAGCATGGCAGTGAGGATGGACTGCTGGCCGAAGCAAAGACCGACAAGGGCAAGCTCACGAAGGTCAGCGTCAAGGCCCGTTTGTCGGAGATCAAAAAGGACGCTGACGCCGCCGAGGAGCGCAAGGTCCTGAATGAATACCTCGAACTGATCGACAAGGAAGCGGCGGCGAGCAAGAAGCTGAAGGATGCCCAGAAGGCTCTGGAAGCCAAGGTAATAGCGCATTACGGCAAGCTGACCGAGGCAGAAATTAGGACGTTGGTTGTCGCCGACAAGTGGATTGCAACGCTCGCCGCTGACGTCCAGACCGAGCTTGATCGGGTGTCGCAAGCGCTCACTGGACGTATCAAGGAGTTGGCGGAGCGGTATTCGACGCCGCTGCCGAAGCTCACGGCGGAGGTTGAGATGCTGTCGGCTCGTGTGGATGAGCATCTAAAGAAGATGGGGTTCGCATGGAACTGAAGCCGGGTTACAAGCAGACCGAGGTAGGGGTGATCCCTGTGGATTGGGAGGTAACCCCACTCCTCTCCGCTGTTCGCATTGCGAGTGGCCAAGTTGACCCGAGAGTCGAACCATATAGGTCAATGGTTCTGGTTGCACCTGATCACATCGAAAGTGGAACTGGAAAATTGATCGAGCGGCGAACGGCAGAAGCTCAAGGTGCAATCAGCGGCAAATATCTGTTCAACTCTGGCGACATTATTTACAGCAAGATTCGTCCTTATCTTCGTAAGGCTACGTTGGCCAATTTTCAGGGCCTTTGCAGCGCAGACATGTACCCCCTAACACCATCCAATGGTGTCGATAGCAAATTCGTATTCCCGATTCTGCTAGGGGAGCGCTTCTCCCGATTTGCCGAAACCGTTTCGGTTCGCAGTGGTATTCCGAAGATTAACCGAGAGGAGCTTTCGGAGTTTTCCCTTGCACTCCCATCGCTTCCGGAGCAGCAAGCCATCGCCACCGCCCTCTCCGACGTCGACACCCTGATTTCGTCGCTGGACAAACTCATAGCCAAGAAGCGTGACCTCAAACAGGCCGCCATGCAGCAATTGCTCACCGGTAAGCAACGTTTGCCGGGGTTCAGCGGGGAGTGGAAAGTTAAGCGGATCGGTTCCCTTCTCAAGTTTCAGGTTGGCTTCCCATTCAAGTCGTCCCATTTCAACCAGAAAGGGGATGGAATTAGACTCATCAAGAATCGAGATCTAAAGAGCGACGATCAGACCTTTCATTTCAGCGGCAAGTACGACGAGGCCTACATCGTCCGAGATGGTGATGTACTGGTCGGGATGGATGGGGATTTTGCTCCTGCCATATGGACAAGGGGACCGGCACTCCTGAATCAACGGGTAGGTCGAATACTTCCACAAGCCGGCTTGAACAAGGTTTTCGCTAGTTATTTTTTGATTGATCCATTGAAGGAGATCGAGATCAAAACGGCGAGCACTACGGTAAAGCATTTGTCTCACGGGGAGGTCGAGGCAATCGAGGGACCGCTTCCGGATGTTTTCGAGCAAACCGCAATTGCTTCCGTTCTCTCCGACATGGACACCGAAATTGCAGCACTAGAACAAAAGCGTGACAAGACCCGTGCGCTCAAGCAGGGCATGATGCAAGAACTATTGACCGGGAGAATTCGACTCGTATGAGCACCGTCGGCCAGATCGAGAAAAAAACGCAGGAGCGTGTCGTCAAGCTGTTCGTGGACTCGCTGGGGTACGAGTACCTAGGTAACTGGATCGACCGCGTCGGAAACAGGAACGTCGACCATGGCCTGTTGAGTCGGTTCCTCAAGCGGCAAGGCTACGACGACGCCCTGATCGTCCGTGCTATCCATGCTCTCGACAAAGCCGCCTGCGATCAGAGCAAAAGCATCTACGACCGAAACAAAGCGGTGTACGAGATGCTCCGCTACGGCGTAAAGGTGAAGCCCGAGGTCGGTGAGAACACGCAAACGGTTTGGCTCGTCGACTGGAAGCAACCGCTAAACAACGACTTTGCCATTGCCGAGGAAGTAACCGTCAGCGGTGCCGATGCGAAAGCAAACACCAAGCGCCCGGACGTTGTGTTGTACGTCAACGGCATTGCGCTGGGCGTTCTTGAACTGAAGCGCTCTACCGTATCTGTGTCGGAGGGTATTCGGCAGAACCTCGACAATCAGAAGAAGGTCTTCATCCAACACTTCTTCTCGACCATGCAGCTCGTCATGGCAGGCAACGATACGGAAGGCTTGCGCTACGGTTCCATTGAGACACCGGAGAAGTATTACCTTGCCTGGAAGGAAGATAGCCCCATCGAGAACCTGCTCGATCGCCATCTGACTCAGGTCTGCAACAAGACCCGCTTCCTAGAGCTGATCCATGATTTCATCGTGTTCGATGCTGGAACGAAGAAGCTCTGTCGACAAAACCAGTATTTCGGGGTGCGAGCTGCACAGGATCATGTGAAGCGCCGTGAGGGCGGCATCATCTGGCACACCCAAGGCTCGGGCAAGAGCCTGACGATGGTCTGGCTCACGAAGTGGATACGGGAAAATGTCAAAGATGCCCGTGTCCTCATAATCACCGACCGGACCGAGCTTGATGAGCAGATCGAAAAGGTATTCACGGGTGTACACGAGGAGATTTACCGAACGAAGAGTGGCGCTGATCTGATTGCTGCGCTCAATGCGACGACCCCCTGGCTTCTGTGCTCGTTGATCCACAAATTCGGCGGCAAAGAGGGCGACGACGATGCGGCCGATATCTCAGGCTTCGTTCAGGAGCTGAAGAAATCATTGCCCGCCGATTTTCGGGCCAAGGGAGATCTTTACGTCTTCGTGGACGAATGCCATCGCACCCAGTCGGGCGAGCTGCACGATGCCATGACGTCCATTCTTCCCAACGCAATGTTCATCGGTTTCACCGGCACACCACTGCTCAAAGCCGACAAGCAGAAGAGCATTGAGGTGTTTGGGCGCTATATTCACACCTACAAGTTTGATGAAGCCGTGAAGGACGGTGTGGTATTGGACTTGCGTTACGAGGCTCGGGACGTCGACCAGGACATCACGTCGCAGAAGAAAATCGATCAATGGTTTGAAGCCAAGACCAAAGGGCTAACGAATCTGGCCAAGGCGCAGCTCAAGCAGAAATGGGGCACGATGCAACGCGTGCTTTCGAGCCAGTCGAGACTTGAAAAGATTGCTGCCGACATCCTGCTTGACATGGAAACGCGTGATCGGCTGATGAGTGGGCACGGAAATGCGATGCTTGTATCTGGCAGCATCTACCAAGCCTGCAAGTTCTACGAGCTGTTCGATAAGACCGACTTGGCCGGTAAGTGCGCCATTGTCACCAGCTACCGACCGTCTCCCGCAGACATCAAAGGTGAGAGCGCCGAAGGGCTGACGGAGAAGCTGCGCCAGTACGAGATCTACAACAAGATGCTGAGCGGGCAGGAGCCCGAAGCCTTCGAGAAAGATGTGAAGAAGAAATTCATCGACGACCCGGGGCAAATGAAGCTCCTGATCGTGGTGGATAAGCTCCTGACCGGCTTTGATGCTCCGTCGGCGACCTACCTTTACATCGACAAGCAGATGCGTGACCACGGTCTTTTCCAAGCCATCTGTCGCGTGAATCGTCTCGACGGCGACGACAAAGAATACGGCTACATCGTCGACTATAAGGACTTGTTCAAAAGCCTCGAGAACTCGATTCACGATTACACATCCGGGGCCTTGGATGGCTACGACAAAGACGATGTGGCGGGGCTCTTAGAGGATCGATTGGCCAAAGCTCACGACGAACTGGAAGAGGCTCGTGAAGCCATCAGAGCACTTTGTGAGCCCGTGGATGCTCCCAAGGACACACCGGCCTACTTGCGATACTTTTGTGCGAAGGACTCTGGCAACTCGGAGCAGCTAAAGGAGAATGAACCGAAGCGGCTTGCGCTTTACAAGTTCACCTCTGCCTTCATCCGGGCATTTGCAAGTCTGGCCAACGAACTCGAAGAGGCGGGCTATACGCCCGCTGAGATTTCAGCGCTGGAAGACGAGACCAGTCACTTCGACAAGGTTCGCAACGAAGTCAAACTGGCTAGCGGGGACTACATCGACCTGAAGATGTATGAACCCGCGATGCGGCATTTGATCGATACCTACATCCGTGCCGAGGAAAGCGAGAAGATTTCCGCGTTCGACGACCTGTCGTTGATTCAGCTAATCGTTGAACGTGGTACCGGGGCGGTTGACGCCTTGCCGAAGGGAATTCGGGAGAGCAAGGAAGCCGTAGCGGAAACGATCGAGAACAACGTTCGAAAATTGATCATCGACGAGCAACCGATCAATCCGAAGTATTACGAGCGGATGTCGGAGCTACTCGATGCACTGATCGAGAAACGAAGATCGGACGCGCTGGCATACGAGGAGTATCTGGCCGAAATCGTTGAGCTGACGAAGCAAGCGAAGAATCCAGCGACCGGTACGGCATACCCCGCCGCGCTCAATACTGCGGCAAAGCGGGCGCTATACGACAATCTTGGTAAGGACGAGACGCTAGCACTCAATGTTGATAGCGCTATTCGCCTGAGTCGACAAGATAACTGGCGAGGCAATCGCATGAAGATTTTGATGGTGAAGAACGCCATCAAAGCGATTCTTGACGGCGATGAAGAGCGCACTGAGGTGATTCTAGAATTGGCCAAGAACCAACATGAGTACTGAGCCGCTTCACATTCGGGTCAGCGGCCTGACGATCGACATCGTTCGTAAGGACATCAAGAATCTTCACCTTGGTGTTTATCCTCCCAATGGACGCGTCCGGGTTGCTGCTCCGTTGGCCGTTAGCAATGACGCCGTTCGCCTTGCCGTTATCGGGAAGCTGGGGTGGATTAAACGCCAGCGGGCGAAATTCGAGGCTCAGCCTCGCCAATCACCGCGTGAAATGGTCCGTGGTGAGAGTCACTATTTTCAGGGGCGCCGGTACCGCATCCGTATTGTCGAACATCAGGGTGCCGGTACCGTGGTGTTGCGTAACAAGACAACGATGGAGATCCATGTGCGATCTGAGGCGAACGCCGAGCAGCGCCTGCGGGTGCTAGACGGCTGGTACAGAGAACAACTAAAAGCTCAGGTACCGTTTCTGCTCGAAAAGTGGCAGCCCCTATTGGGTGTGGAGGTAGCTCACTGGGGCATCAAGAAAATGAAGACCAAATGGGGGAGCTGCAATGTTGATGCTGGCCGCATTTGGCTGAACCTTGAGTTGGCAAAGAAGCCCATGCACTGCCTCGAGTATGTTGTCGTCCATGAGATGGTCCATCTGGCGGAGCGGCACCACAACGACCGATTCATTGCATTGATGGATCGAAACCTTCCGCACTGGCGGGCATATCGTGACGAACTGAATCAAGCGCCGCTGGGCCACGAAACCTGGACTGCTTGACAGATCACAACCACATAGGTGAGACGCCCCATGATTTTTTCGTCGAACATCGATTCGGACGCGATTAGGGCCTACGTGGAAACACATTACCGCGTCAAAGGCGGTTTGCCGATGACCTTGCGGGTGGGCGTGCAGAACCCTTCGTTGGCCGTCCTGCACGAGGCTGCACATGTCGAGTCGAGCGCCTTCATCACGGCCTGCAATCCGTTTAGCCACGCCTGTGACGATGCGAGCAATGCTCAGCGCCAGGATGTCTTTGCGCAGGAACTGACCCAGCTCGGATTGAGATTTGTCGATGGCATCGGGCAACATTCGTCAAACGAGTGGCCGGGGGAACCCAGTTTTCTGGTGTTAGGGATTTCGTTAGAAGCTGCGAAGGACCTTGGCGAACGCTACGAGCAAAACGCAATCGTCTGGGCAGGGGCGGATGCTGTGCCGCAGTTGATTTTGCTTCGGTGAGCGTGAGACGAGACAGATATCGAATGGTTCTTGCCGGCGTGCCGGTTACGAAGAGGCAACATGCTGAAAGCGATTTTGCAGGGCAAGGCCGGAAGAGCGGTTGTATCCAGTGGCATTGAACAGAGTTGGCGGGAAATATTCCGGCAACGAGAGGACCTGCTAACGTCGACGTTTTTCGAGCGACTCAGGTACCTGTCGGCTGACGGTGAACGGAGCGTACTGAAGGTGCTGTCGCCGAGTCTGAACGTTTCGCCAGGGGCGATCGAATCCATATCATTTTGGCCTAGGCTTACAGGTCTCGCTAACCGAAGCTTCGTCGAACCCGACGTGCTGATCACCTGTGAGAATGTAATTTATTTGATCGAAGTGAAGCCGCCGTTTACGGGGCAGCAATCGTTTGAGCAATGGCGAGCTGAAATCGAGAGCCTAGTGCTGCAGAAGGCGATTGAGGATTCGGACTGGGTGGTCCGGGACAGGATTTGCTTTGTGGCACTGGGCCGCAATGTCGAGGATTGGAGAGCGATGGCAATCGAGCTCGAAATCGAGTACGCGGAAGACGGCCTCTCCATCCACGCGCTCGAGTGGGATGACATTAATCACGGCGTCGCCAAGTTGCTCGAAGTCGAAGAAGGACGAGACGCAACGGTGTACAGAGACTGGCTTGATGCGTTCTCCCTGTTCGGTCTGATAGACCGCCCCGCGCCATTCGAGGATCTATTGCCACTTCTGGGAAGAATATCGTCCGACTGGCGTCAGGTTTTCGACATTGATGCAAGACCTTTGAGTAAAAGTATTGAAGAAAATGCCGATTGGCCATCAATTATGAAGCTAATAAACCGCCACACCTTGGAGGCCAATCTATGGGCTTGAGCAGAGAAGATGCCGTCACGATGGTAGAGCAATTACAACAGGCTCATCGAATATCTGTGGCCTTTTACAGACGAATTTTACCGACCCTGGACAACATCGCATCGGAGCTTAAATGCCAGTTTCGTTACTGGGAACCTCTGCACACAAGCATGCCAGGCCGTGCAACGACACGGCCCAGTACCAAATGGGCGTGGGATTATGTCCCTCTTTTTGCCTTCAACCAAGTCTATTGGCGGACGGGTGGGACCGAAGCTCAACCGTCCGATGTAGGTCTCAGCTTGTGCACATATGTGGACGACGGTTTCAACTTGGATAATCGGAAGAAAAGCGGCGTTACCGGGCAACCGGATGCCGTGACCTTGCCGATAGGAAATGCTGTTCTCCAAGCATATATATTTCGTCCAACAGAAGCATCGACACGTCCGTTCAGCGAGCTTTGGAAGGAGACTGAGGATCCGAGTGGCGATAGCGGGCAAATCGAAGTAGTCGGAGAGCACATGCAAGCGATTTGGTTCGAGTGGGCTTTGGCCGATGTGCTGGTGGACACGAGGCCAATTGTGGAGACGCTCAAAATTCATGTCGAGTAAGTGCCGACACGCCCTCTGTCGTTGACAGCATTTGCGTTGCCGCTTGAAATTTTTTGCCAAAATACGTATGCAAACCGTTGCGGTACTAGACTTCGAAACGACGGGCCTTTCGCCGGCGCAGGGTGACCGGGCCACCGAAATTGCGGTCGTGCTTTTGCGTGACGGGCAAATCGTCGATCGCTATCAGAGCTTGATGAATGCGGGCAGACGTATTCCGTCGGACGTCGTGAATCTGACGGGTATCACGAACGACATGATTTCAACGGCACCCGCAGTGTCGAAGGTCATGCGTGAAGTGGCCCAGTTCGTCGGCAAGCATCCCGTAGTGGCCCACAACGCCGGCTTCGACAGAAGGTTTTGGCAGGCTGAGCTTGCGCTGGTGAGGATGCCGGCAGATCAGTCCTTCGCCTGCACAATGTTGGCGTCGAGGCGGATCTACCCTCACGCGCAAAGTCATCGGCTATCAAATTTGGCAGAGATGCTGCGATTGCCGAAAACCGGTCGTGCCCACCGAGCAATGGTTGATGCAGAAATGACCACGCACCTCTGGTGCCGACTGCAGTACGATATTTCGAAGACTTACGGCGTGGGTCAAGTCGATCACGCACTCATCTCACGGGTGCAGGTGACCAGCAAGGAAAAGGTTCCGACGCTGCTGCGTTCGCTAGGTGGAGGCCCCGTTCGGGCGTCAAACGGCAAGTCATAGTAAGCCGCGTTCTTGCGCAGGCGACCACTCAGGAAAGCAAGGCTATGAACACGGTATCACTTAGAAACGGTGTCGGTGCTTCTTATCAGGACATCTTATGGACTACATCAACACTCCCCGGTCTTTTAAGTATCCAGAGGCGATCGTTGGCCGCCGAATGATGCTCGATGAGCCGCACATTGCACCTTTGACTGATTATGTCGAAGCGCTAAGGACCAAGAACCCGACCTGGGAATTTCAGAACTTTGACCCCGCCGACGGAGGTGTCGATGCGGACATGCTCTTCCTGCTGGAAAAGCCCGGCCCTATGACTTCCAGCTCGGGTAAGCGTAAAGGCTCAGGCTTCATTTCTCGCAACAACGATGACCCAACGGCTGAGGCTCTCTTTTCCTTCATGGCGAAGGCGAACGTTGACAGAAGGCGAACGGTGCTCTGGAATGTAGTGCCTGGGTGGAACGGAACCATAAGGGTAAGTTCAACAGAGTGCCGCGAGGGGGGTGAAGAGTTGAGCAATCTTGTCGCCCTGTTGCCACGACTGAAGACCGCAATCTTGGTTGGGCGAAAGGCAGGAAAAGCCGAAAAGCTGATGCAATCGCTGGACCTCAGAATTTTCACGTCAGCCCATCCATCACCCAAGGTCAGAAGCACAAACCGAGCTATGTGGGATCGTATACCCGAACAATGGGCGGCGGCGGCCTATGGCCAATCGGACACGAACTTGCCAGTTCGCTTAGCTGCCGGTCGATAAGCTACCTCTCGATGTAAGGTCGTTTGCACGCCGCTGGCTGTTGCGAAACTAGTGTCCTGAATTAAACGTTTTGCTTAAGGTTTGCCCGGGGGGGTGATCTGGCGGACTTGCAGAGCTGTGAAGCGGTATTCGTGTGGTAGCAGATCTTGGCTTCGATGAACATGAGGGGGGGAGATGCAAGACGATGAAAAAATTCACAGAAATAAGCTTCCGAGAAAAACGTACATCAGCCCTCGTATCGATGCAGGGTTGGGCGAGCATCTCCGCATTGCCTCGAAGGTCATTGACTCCGAGGGTTTGCACTATGCAACAGTAAAGAATGAAGTCGTACTTCGAAGGACCGAAGCCGGTCGTACGGAGATCGTCGCCAAATTTCTCGAGTCCACGAGGGACTTAGAGGTGGTGACAATACAAGCGTTCAACGGCAACAAGGGCACACCGCAGAAGACTCACTTTTCCTTTATCCGTGACGAAATCCCGAGGCTGCTTGCTTTCTTCCAGAACATTGCCTCCGTCGATTTTAATGATGGCGAACGGGTCAACATTTCGGATGCAGACCTGCGAAAGCTCATCTTATCGAAAGAGCAGGCGACAAGCTTGGTTCACGAAAACCAGGATGTCTTTGCAGAGGTGGTCCAGCAGGAAATCACGAAAGAGGATGTGGTGGCACTTGGCTACCGCAAACGGCAACTCACAGCCTTTGGAAAACTGCTAATCGAGCCGGAGTATTTTGAGCAGGCGAAGACGGCCAAGGGGATTCGAGGCGATGAGGCGCTCTGGCAGGCCTTCTTCGAGCGCAACCAGTGGATCTTCGGCTATGGCCTCAGCTATCTCTTTGTCACGGGCTTTGATGACAAGAAACTTGAGCAGATTGTCGAAGGCCACGATGTCGTGAACCACGGCAAGCGAGCTGATGGTCTCATGAAAACCAGAGGGATCATCAGTTCACTCTGTTTCGTTGAAATCAAGACTCACAAGACAAAGCTCCTGGAGTCGGCGGCATACCGTGCCGGCTGTTGGGCACCCTCGAAGGAGCTTTCCGGTGCGGTAGCGCAGGTGCAGGGAACCGTTGCGTCTGCCGTTAAGAATCTCTCCGACATGATTCGACCTACAGGCGAGGACGGTGCCCCTGCTGGTGAGGAGGTCTATAACTTCAAGCCTCGCTCATTCATCGTGATCGGCACGCTAAATGAGTTCGTTTCCGAGTACGGCGTGAACAAGGAAAAACTGCGATCCTTTGAGCTCTTCCGGAACAGTGTTTCCGATATTGAGATTTTGACCTTTGACGAGCTGTACGAGCGCAGCAGCTTTATCGTGGAGTCGGCGGCAGCCTCCTAATTGGGCGGCGTGGTCCCTGTCCCTGTATTGCCAGAGCGATGTGGCAACCGCGTGTCGTCACTTGCTACGCTTATTGATGTTCTCCGCAATTTCTGAGCGTAACTGATAAATTGCGTACTGACGGTTCGGGCTGTTGCGCCGATTCATCCGAAGATGTTCGCTGCAATAATATTGCCCGGAATCGGCCTTCCGGCGGCAGCCCGGGTGGGAGCAATCAACTTGCTCCTGAATCATGACTGGTTCCTGAGACACGCTCAACAGACGCTCAGCGAATTGATCCGCTCCCGCAATCTCTCTAATCGCTCTAATGGCGTCGGCAACGCTCATACGGAACCACTCCTTGCCCTCCCGCTGAGCCTGGAGCTTCATATGAACCTGTTGCTCGATTCTGAATGGGGCCGTAACGAGCAGGTCATATTCGACGAGGTACGGATGAGGAATCCCAGTGTGATTCAACTCCAGCGCTCGTAACCTCGGATCCTTTGTCGAGAATCCAATTTTTACGAGGTTCGGCATCGCCTTGTTTGTTATGACGTATACCCATCCGCGTACTTTCATTTTGCCCCCCTCGGACACGAAGTTTCGGTGTCAGCGAATCGACGCGAGCAAATCGTCCACCGACGCTTCAAGGACTCCCCACGAAGTCTTACACGTAGCGAGATCAAAATTCGCCCGGGTTGTCACTTCGACCCATGGGTGCACAACGTTCCTCGATTCTCGAAGCGCATGGCTGAATTTTCCTCGATCGGACTTCAACCAACCGATGTCCACGGCGACGTCAATCAGGGAGTTCAGCGTCCAGTCTGGTATCGCAGGGACCTTTCCTTGCCTGTCACGTGGAGCCTTTGTTGACTGGTATGCCTCACCAGAGGCGAGGGTCGCCCTTGCCAGCAAAAGTGCTTCCAGTACGCTGCCCATCATGATCACCGCGGATGTATAGCATCCCACATGCATGCACTTCTGCGCCTCTCGCCACCGACGGTCAATGGCATCTTTCAAATTTGGCAGCGTAGCTGTAAGCCTTGAAACGTCCGGGGGCTCCAGAATGACGTTTTGAGGTTTTGCGATTGCTCCGGATTCGATGAACTTGATAGCACTACGTATATATCCAGCCAGAGCCTCCAGACGTACTCGGCGGCTTTGAGCGTCAAAGTCGACGTTCGATGACATTTCTATGATGAACGTTTGGGGGAGTCCATCAACTGCGCCGAAGATGTGCCTAGCTTCTCGTACCTTAGCATCGACGTCTCTCAGGCCAGCGTACTGATCCACCGCAGCCGCTCCCGACGGGGAGGTAATTTCCCGAAGCAAGTCTCGAAGTAATGTCAGCGCTTGGTTTTTTTCCATCTTAGCTTTGTCATTCTGGTGACCTACCCGCATTGTCATTCGCAAATTGCACCGGAGCAAGCAGTTGACGGAGAGCGTAGCCATCGACTGGGCATCTGCAGTCAGCAGGGGCATGATCAGGGGCAGATGGCCAAAAGCGTCGAAGAAGAAAACACGTGACGATGCATTCGGTTTCGTCTACGGAAGGTCCAGGCCGAAAAATTCTGCAAAAAACCTTTTTCGGCATAGTGGGGGCTGCTATTGATGACTGCCCTTCTTAACGTCAAAAATATATTTTGTGGTTTTGCTGAAAGTATCCATCCCTGCATACCCTGCGTCGAATAAATGCCTGATAGGTAAAGGAATTTTTGCAGGGCGGGTAGGATTTTCACACCCACCCTGCATCTGCCCCTATCCGCCCCTGCTGATCGCCACGACCGCCCCCCCCCCCCGCCGCTAAACGCTATACCTCGACGCCAATTCGCTGTCGGCTGCGGAAGCAGCGCCCACCGAGTCGTTCGCCGCAGCTCCCAGTACGCTGGATCCGATACCCATGCCGAGCGTATATTCCCTGCCAGCCGGTGTTAGGGCTACTCGCCAGTACCTCGTGCCGTTCGACCTCCCCTGCTCGAAACCCAGCTCCCCGAGCGCCCTCCCAAATGTCGAGACGTTTCGACAATTGAATCCGTATTGCCTACACCACTCCCTGTGCACCGCCAGCAGGTCTCTCGATTGCGCTCGCCCGGATGGTGAAGATACCAGGCACTCGTTAGCGAAAAGTTGTACAGGGTTTGCTTCAACCCGGTACTGCTCTAGCGCCGCATCCGACGAAGCGGGAATTGTGAAGCGTCCCTGCTGCCTCAGCGTCCGGAGGCCCTCGACCGCCCAAGCAAGGATGCCGGGCAACTCTTCGAGCAGTTCGCTGACCAAGCGTGGGTTCTGTTCCTCCGCCGTGAACCTGCGGTTGAACGACAGGATGACTGTGCGACGAAAAAAGCCATGCGTTAGGTCATTCGTTCTCGGCAGGTTGTTCGTGGCCGCCATAAGCCGAGCGAATGGGCGAAACGACACTGACGGTTTGTACTTCCGGGACGCCTCAATCGTATCGCCGGCAACAATCGCTTTGACGTACCCGTCGTTGATCATAGAATCTGCCGCCATCTCGCCGGCAATGTTCACCAACTTTCCGTCCAGTTCAGCCCGGACGTGCGCTAGGTGAAACGTATCGAGCATGGCGTGCGAAATGTTGGCCTCTCCGACAAGCGCATTGACCACCGACAGCAGCACCGATTTGCCATTTGCCCCAGCACCAACGAGCCAAAGCATCTTCTGTAGCGACGTATCGGGAGTCAGCAGGTAGCCCAGCCATTGCTGGACGAAGGCGATCTTTTCCGCCTTGTCCGCGTCAGGCTGAAACACGCCGTCCAGGTAAGCCAAGAACTTCGGGCACTCGGCGCTTGAGTCCCACGGCACGTCCAACCGGGTACGCAAATGATGCTTCGGCGAGTGCGCTTCAAGCTCGTACGTTGCCAGGTTCAACGTGCCGTTTTGCATACATAAAAAGTTCAGGTTCGGCGTAAACCCGATATCCGTTTGCGCTTGCTGGATTGCCAACAACCCCGTGAGTTTTCGAATAAAGCTCGACGTGGCAGCATTGCCCAAAAAATTGGCAATAGGCTTCTCGACCCCCGCTGTTTCGTCAAGCTGCTCGTATGCTCCTGCACGGTAGCAGTGAAATTCTGCGTTCGCATACACCAGGCCTCCAGAAAAGATGCTGTCCATAAAGGATTGCAGGATTGCCGGATGCGGAATGGCATCGTGCTCGAAATATGATGGCCACGCGGCAAGGCCCGCCGGAGCCCCGGTGGCAACTCCGTTCGGCAGCACACACCCCCCGCTAGGGCAGCCGTCGAACCCAAGTTCCCGAATATGCGAACACGTGATCGGCCCAGACTGAGCGAGGTGACGGGCCAGACGTTCGTCCGTTTCTTCCTGCGTATAGCCGTCGTGATGGCTGCTGGCTTCATGCGCAAAGTTACGTCCTCCCTCAAACCGGCAGGCGTTCGACAGCATCGCCATCCATTCTGGCTCCGAAACTGCATTTTGGTTTTCGGGTGTTGCCGCCCGCCGCATGAAGTGACAGCGCTTAAGAACCTGTGCCAAACCGGGCTTCCCGGCCTCGTACAGACTAACGTCGTCAACGATCTGGCTTGCGTGCGTGTTCGCCCTCGCTGCGCCATGAGTTGGGGCATGCGGAGCCCTCGACGTAGGCAACACCGGCAAATCGTCAATGGAAATCAAACGCCCCTCATTCTGACGAGCGAAATGCCCCTCAGCACCGGACGGCATGCTCGGCAGAAAGTACATGCGAGCGGGATCCTTCGTCGCACGGTCAGCGTGTCCGTCCACGAACAGATTCAGACGTTGCCAAACGTGTGGCCATTCCGTGGACAAGACGGGCGTAGCCAGCGGCAACACCACCCGATACTTCGGATGCGCTGGGGTATGGCTGTGCGACGTATGCACAACGTAGTGAAACGGGGCCAGCTTCGCCTCCAACTCGGCGAACGGTGTCCCGTCGTCTACGTCAACGACGAGCGCAGTAATGGCTACGACGTTGGTGCTCTTCCGGTTGGCTCCATCGGCATAGATAGTGGGCGACCAGAGCTTGCCGCTGTGCTTGTCGGCAATAACCGTGTGCTGCTCAAACTGCGCCAAGAATTGGGCGAGCGACAGCGTCGCCATTTTGGGCAGAGCATCCGTCATGGATGCGAACGAGGCGACGCTGATGATCGAGGAGCCTTCCCGCACAGCATCCGACTCAACGATGGCGATATCGCTCATGCCACCTCCTCGTTGCGACCGTGACGGTTGGCCATAATGAAGGCGTCAAGATCGGCAATGCGATACATGACGCGACGGCCAATCTTCACGAAAGGCAACGGATAGCGTTGGGTGCAGGCCCAGACGGCAAGCGTCTGCTTTTTGAGGCCGAGATACGACGCTGCGGCGGAGCGGTCAACAAGTTCTTTTTGCATGATCAAAATTTTCTTCGGTGCACCAGGATTTGGTGTAAGAAGAATATTGATCGATGCTCGTCAGCAATTCGACGGGAAAAACTCAGGCTCGAATCCTCCCCCCTTTTTCGATGGCGGAGGACTCCGTGTGGAGACACATGCGCCCCGCACACTCCGACTAGCTGGGGCAACTATGCCGAAAGGCTATTGAGGGCGTGAAAAGTGGCGAAGCTGATATTCTTGTCGGCCGATTTTCTTAACCCGTCAAGCAAGTCCTTTGGCGAGGGGCGATCTTGAAAGTCGAGCAACTCAGCAAATTTTTCACGGCTGACCGTGTGCCCCTCGAAGGTAGCGTGCAGGCGAAGGTCAAAGTATTGAAGGACTCGACTTTGACGCCATCCTGCAATCTTCGTGGTGTATTTGTGCCCGGTGACCTTTGCGTCGACATGTTGCCGCCACGCCTTGAGCCATGCCTTGAAGTCCGTGTGTAGTTGCGCATCCGTAGCCGTGAGATCAACCGCCAAGTGGAGGAAAGAACCGGAAAACGGGTTTTCGTGAGAAAGCAGGAGCTCATCAACTGCTGAGGAATTTTGGGCAGTGCTTCCAGGCGCGTCACCGTTGTCAGCGGCAATTTCGCTCGTGAGCGACCCGAGTCGACTAGATGTCAATGCCCTAACGGATGCGGTATCGAGGGGATGCCCCTGTTTCCACTGGTAACCAAAGCCGAGTTCACAAAGAGGGTCGTCTTGGAGCTTCTTGAGCAGCGGGCGAATATACTCCCGGTTTCCTGGGGTATCTGCCAGCTTTTGAAGATTGGCTCGATCAAAAATGAGTTGTGCCCATTTCCGGATGCCTGCGTCTGCCAAGCCGGCATACTTCTCGAGCCTGAACCAGGCCAAGGCATCGTCGGAAATATAGTCGGATTTTTTGGGTCTGCCCATGATGGTAATGTTGGACGGCAATTGACGAGGATGCACCTCGAACGTAACCCCAATGTAACCCCGGACTGAAACGACAAAGGGTTAGCCGAAGCTAACCCTTTGTTTTATTTGGTGGCGAATCAGGGACTCGAACCCCGGACCTGCGGATTATGATTCCGTCGCTCTAACCAACTGAGCTAATTCGCCGTAGAAGAAAGAGTATAGGTAAGCCCCCATGGGCTGTCAACATATTTTTGCGGAACAACGCAAATAGTCGCCACGACCGCTCGTCCCGCGTCGCCGCCCCGGGTTCCGGAAACGACAACGCCGAGACCCGAAGGCCCCGGCGTTGTTGATCCGTTTCAACCTGTCGGGCAGGTCACCCCATCAATCGTTGGCGTAGATGTCGACGTCCTTGGTTTCCTTGATGAAGAGCATGCCGATCACAAAGGTCGCCAGGGCGATGATGATCGGGTACCACAGGCCGGAGTAAATGTCGCCCTTGGCGGCCACGATCGCGAACGCCGTGGCCGGCAGGAAGCCGCCGAACCAGCCGTTACCGATGTGATACGGCAGCGACATCGACGTGTAGCGAATGCGCGTCGGGAACATTTCCACCAGCATCGCGGCAATCGGCCCGTACACCATCGTCACGAAGATCACCAGAATCGTGAGCAGTACCACGACCATCGGCTTGTTCATCTGCGCCGGGTCAGCCTTCGGCGGATATCCGTCGGCCTTGAGCGTACCGGACATGTCGGCCTCGAACGCCGCAGTCTTTTCCTTCGCATCCGCCGCTTTGCCGTCGACCGACGAAATCACCTTGTCGCCGATCTTCACCGTGGTCATCGTGCCCGCCGGCGCTGCCTGGTTCTCATAGTTCAGGCCGGAGCGCGACAGGTAGCTCTTCGCGATGTCGCACGAACTCGTGAACTTCGACGTGCCCACCGGGTTGAACTGGAACGAGCACTCGTTCGGATCGGCGATCACCGTGATCGGCGAGCGAGCGGTTGCCGCCTCCAGGGCCGGGTTGGCGTAGTGCGTGAGTGCCTTGAAGATCGGGAAGTACAGCAGCGCGGCGATCAGACAGCCCCCCATGATGATCGGCTTGCGCCCGATCTTGTCCGAGAGCGCGCCGAAGAACACGAAGAACGGACTGCCGATAAGCAAGGCCACCGCGATCATGATGTTCGCGGTATTGCCATCGACCTTCAGCACCTGCGTCATGAAGAACAGCGCATAGAACTGGCCGGTGTACCACACGACCGCCTGACCGGCCGTCAGGCCGACGAGCGCCAGGATCACGATCTTCAGGTTCTTCCACTCACCGAACGACTCCCTGAGCGGCGCCTTGGAGGCCTTGCCCTCGGCCTTCATGCGCTGGAACGCCGGCGATTCGCTCAATTGCATGCGGATCCACAGCGACACCAGCAACAGCAGGAGCGACAGAACGAACGGCACGCGCCAGCCCCAGTTGGCAAACGCTTCTTCGCCAATCACCGTGCGGGTGCCAAGAATCACCAGCAGCGAGAGGAAGAGACCCAGCGTGGCGGTCGTCTGAATCCACGACGTGTAGAACCCGCGGCGGCCATGCGGCGCGTGTTCGGCAACGTACGTGGCGGCACCACCGTATTCGCCACCGAGCGCCAGACCTTGCAACAAACGCATGGCGATGAAGATCACCGGGGCGGCGATCCCCCACGACGCGTAGCCCGGCAGCAAACCGACAACCAGCGTCGACAGCCCCATCAGCGTGATGGTTACCAGGAACGTGTATTTGCGACCGACCAGGTCACCGATGCGGCCGAACACGATGGCGCCGAACGGACGCACCGCGAAGCCTGCAGCGAATGACAACAATGTGAAGATGAAAGCGGCCGTCGGGTTGATCCCCGAGAAGAACTGCCGGCTGATGAAAACGGCCAACGACCCGGCCAGGTAGAAGTCGTACCATTCGAACACCGTGCCCAGCGACGACGCGAAGATGACCTTTCTTTCTTCGGCGGTCATCGGCGCATGGGAGGTGGCTGTCGTTGTAGTAGCCATGCGGTTGTCTCCTGTAATGTAAGCACGCCCCTGGGTCGTGCCCGGGCCGCTGCCACTGATTATTGGAGGACAACCTTACCGACGTCTGACGCCAAACTGACTCGAAGCTTACGTTGCTAGGGACTTACCCTCGACTTTGGCGCGATATTGAACGTATTTCGCGTGAATTCGTCACGCATGCGGGTTTTCGATAGGCGCATCGGCGAGGGGGAACGTGACACGAATGAGCGTGCCGGTTGCTTCGGGGTGCTGCGCGTCAACATGGTCGAGCACGCTCACGTCGCCGCGATGGATCTGCACGATCTCGCGCACGATGGCCAAACCCAGGCCGCTGCCGTCGCTGTCACTGCCGAGAATGCGATAAAAGCGCTCGAACACCCGTGGACGCTCAGACGCCGGAATGCCCGGCCCGGTGTCTTCGACTTCGAGATGAACGAAGCCGTCGGACGCCTCATGCCGCAGACGTACCGTCACCTTCCCACCCGTCGGCGTATACCGGATCGCGTTATCGATCAGGTTGTTGAGCAATTCGCGAAGCATCACCGGTTGACCCGACAGATGCACCGAAAACGGCGGCTCCTCGAAGCCCAGATCGATCCGCTTGGCGAAGGCGGCCTGGAACCAGTCCTGCATGGCGCTTCGGGCAAGCACGCTGAGATTGACCGGCGTGAAGGCGGCGGCGTCGTTCGCGCTGTTCTCCGCGCGGGCCAGCGCCAGCAACTGGTTGACGAGGCGCGCCGCCTGCTCGGAACTTACGGCGATCTGCGACAGCGAACGGCGTAATTCGTCGGGAGACGTCTGGCGCAAGGCAAGTTCGGCCTGCATGCGCAGCCCCGCGAGCGGTGTTTTCAGCTGGTGCGCGGCATCGGCGATGAAACGCTGTTGAAGTTTCATATTCTGCTCCAGCCGACTGAGCAGATCGTTCAGCGAACCCACGAGCGGTGCAATCTCTGGCGGGGCCTGGCGCGCTTCGAGCGGCGATAGATCGTCGGGACGCCGCGCGCGGATGTGTTCCTGCAACGCATGCAGCGGCGCGAGGCCGCGCGACAGGCCGAACCACACGAGCACGATAGCCAGCGGCAGGATCACGAACTGCGGCAGGATTACGCCCTTGATGATTTCGTTCGCCAGTTGGCTGCGCTTGTCGAGCGTCTCCGCGACCTGCACGAGCGCCATGCTGCCGGCGGGCGTCACCCGCGGCAAGTCGACGTAGGTGAACGCCACGCGGATGTCGTTGCCGCCCACGGTTTCGTCGCGAAACTGTACGACGCCGGGTTGCGGACGGTCGTCTTCGTGCGGTAGCGGCAGGTCGGGCGTGCCGCCGACGAGTTCGCCCTTCGCCCCCAGCACCTGGAAATAGACGTTGTCGGTGGCGTCGGCGCGCAGCAGATCGCGTGCGGGCATGGGCAGCGTCAGGGTGACTTGGCCGCGGTCCGAATGGACTTGCTGGGCGAGAACATAAGCGTTGGTCTCGAGCGCCCGGTCGAAGGGGCCGTTGGCAATGGATTTCGCGACGAGGTACGTCACGGCAATGCTCATCGGCCAAAGCAGCAGCAGTGGCGCGAGCATCCAGTCGAGGATTTCGCCGAAGAGCGAGCGCGGGGGCGGCTCCGCCTCGTGCTCGAGCGGCGCGCCAAAGCCGGGCCGTACGAACGGATCGGTGTAAGGGTCGAGCCGGTCGAACGGTTCGTCGGCACCGGGCGGCGAGGGAGTGTGCCGTCGTGAGGGGGCGCCCTCAGGTGATGAGGGCGAGTGCGACGACGCGTCCGGGTCCGCAGGCGTGGCGCGATGATGGTGGCGAAAGCTCAGACGCATCGGACGGAGAGGCTAAAGAGGCAGGGGCGGCCGCGGCCGCATTCGGCGGACTATGCCGCATTGGCAGGCGCGGCGGCCGGCTTCTCCAGACAATACCCCAACCCGCGGATCGTGGCGATGCGCACCCCGCTCGGCTCGATCTTCTTGCGCAGCCGGTGCATGTACACCTCGATGGCGTTGTTGCTCACCTCTTCGCCCCAGCCGCACAAGTGGTCTACGAGCTGCTCCTTGGAAACGAGCCGCCCGGTACGCAGCAGCAGGACTTCGAGCAATTCCAGTTCGCGGGCGGACAGGTCGAGCATCTGCTCATTGATATAGGCGGTTCGTCCGACCTGGTCGAAGCTGAGCGGGCCGTGACGGATGACCGTCGAGCCGCCGCCCGCGCCGCGCCGCGTCAGCGCCCGCACGCGCGCTTCGAGCTCGGCCAGCGCGAACGGCTTGGCCATATAGTCGTCGGCACCGAGATCGAGCCCCTTGACGCGGGCGTCGACGCTGTCCGATGCGGTCAGGATCAGTACGGGCAGATGGGAATTGCGCGCGCGCAAGCGGCGCAGGACCTCGTGACCGGGCAGGCGCGGCAGGCCGAGGTCGAGAATCAGCAGGTCGAACGTCTGGGCGCAGAGCGCGGAATCGGCTTCGAGCCCCGTCTTGACGTGATCGACGGCATAGCCCCCCTGGCGCAGCGAGCGGGTCAGGGCGTCGGCCAGAATGCTGTCATCCTCTGCGATGAGAATTCGCATGGGCGTGATAGGCTCGTATTGGCACCGTCGCCTGACGGCTGCGGTGTGTCTCCTGTGATGTTGCGGCGCGTGGTTCGCGGCTTTTTTTGTCGTTTCGGCGCTTTCGGACAACAGGCACTTGCAAACAGCACTGGTTTTTTATACAGTACTGGCATTCACGCCTCACCCGAGCCGTCTCGCTCATCATATCAAAGGACGATTCATGGAAGAAAGCAAGAAAGGGTCTGCCAATCTGTCGGCCGAGAAAGGCAAGGCGCTGGCCGCCGCCCTCGCGCAGATCGAAAAGCAATTCGGCAAGGGCTCGATCATGCGTCTGGGCGACAGCGAGGTCGAAGCGGACATCCAGGTCGTCTCGACCGGCTCGCTGGGCCTGGACATCGCGCTGGGCGTGGGTGGCTTGCCGCGTGGGCGCGTGATCGAAATCTACGGTCCGGAATCGTCGGGTAAGACCACGCTCACGCTGCAAGTCGTGGCGGAAATGCAGAAGGTCGGTGGCACTTGCGCGTTTATCGACGCCGAGCACGCCCTCGATGTCGGCTACGCCAACAAACTGGGCGTGTCGGTGCCGGAACTGCTGATCTCGCAGCCGGACACGGGCGAACAAGCCCTCGAAATCGCCGACGCGCTGGTGCGCTCGGGCTCGATCGACCTCATCGTCATCGACTCGGTGGCGGCGCTGGTGCCGAAGGCCGAAATCGAAGGGGAAATGGGCGATTCGCTGCCGGGTCTGCAGGCGCGTCTGATGTCCCAGGCCCTGCGCAAGCTGACCGGTACCATCAAGCGCACGAACTGCACGGTGATCTTCATCAACCAGATTCGGATGAAGATCGGTGTGATGTTCGGTAACCCGGAAACTACTACGGGCGGAAACGCACTGAAGTTCTACTCATCGGTGCGTCTCGACATTCGCCGGATCGGCTCGATCAAGAAGGGTGACGAGGTCGTCGGCAACGAAACCCGCGTCAAGGTCGTCAAGAACAAGGTGTCGCCGCCGTTCCGCGAAGCGATTTTCGATATCCTTTATGGCCAGGGGATTTCGCGCGAAGGCGAAATCATCGATCTGGGCGTGAACGCGAAGATCGTCGAGAAGGCTGGCGCCTGGTACAGCTACAACGGCGAGAAGATTGGTCAGGGTAAGGACAACGCGCGTGAATTCCTGCGCGAAAATCCGGATATCGCCCACGAGATCGAAAATAAGGTACGCGCATCGCTCGGCGTCACGGCAATCAACGAGACCGGCGAGATCGAAGCAGACGACGAGGTCTGAGGACCTCTCGCCTGTTCCGGAGCGGCAACGCGAGGCCAGTCGGCGCCGCGTTGCCGTTTTGCTTTTCCGGCCCCCGCTTTGATGGCATCACGATGACGTCATGATCACTCGCCGTCCTCCCCGAGATCCGAACGCGCCGCCACCTCCGCCGGGCGACGCCGCCGTTGCGGCCAAGCCGTCGCGCAAACCCGTGCTGAGCCTCAAGGCGCGCGCGCTGTCCTATCTCGCGCGTCGCGAACACAGCCGAGCTGAGCTGCGTCGCAAGCTTGCGCCGTTCGCCGACGCCGACGATCCCGAGGCGCTCGATCGCGTGCTGGACGGTCTTGAGCAGGAGCGCTGGCTGTCCAATGAGCGATTTGCGCAAAGCGTCGTGCATCGGCGTGCGTCGCGCATGGGGACGACGCGTATCGTCAACGAACTCAAGCAGCATCAGGTCGACGCCGATACCGTGACGGCCCTCGCGACACAACTGCGCGAAACGGAACTCGTCCGGGCCCGCGCCGTATGGCAGAAGAAGTTCGGCGAGATTGCCACGACGCCCGAGGCGCGCGCCAAACAGATGCGTTTTCTCGCCTCGCGCGGTTTCTCGCGTACCGTTATCAGCAAAATCGTGTGGGGTGCCGACGAATACTCGGACGACTTTTGACGCGACATCCATCATTTTCCTGATGGATGTCGCACCATTCATCGGGGAAGGGCGGGTGACGCGCGTGGGCTCGCAAGCCGCATGAATACTGGCGTGACATGGCGCGGTATCTCGCGTGTCGCGTCATGCCACAGTTATCGCGATATGGCGTTGCACCATACGCCCAGCACCTGCGGAATTTTGATAACCCGACCCATTGGTCGGGTAATTCGACCTTATGCGGCGGGCTTCTGTTGCGCTGCGGCAATCGCCGTCGCTGCCTATGCTAGAATTCAGATCTTTCCGCGTTCATGCATTGCACACTCTCGCATGCCGCTCTCTGAGCCCGCCTCTCGTACCCTGCGTCACCGCCGCGCGATCGCTGTCGAAGCGTTTTCGCGCGACGATGGCCTATGGGACATCGAAGCCTGTCTAACCGATCACAAGGATCGCGATTTTGCATTGGCAACGGGCCTTCGAAAGGAGGGCACGCCGATTCACTCGCTGTGGCTGCGTCTGACGATCGACGAGAGTTTCGAGGTGCGTGACGCCGAGGCCGTCTCCGACTGGGTGCCTTATCCCGGCATTTGCGACCAGATTGGCCCAGACTACCGTCAATTGATCGGACTTAACCTGCGGCGCGGGTTCCGCCATGCGGTGCGCGAGCGCCTCGGCGGCGCGGCGGGCTGTACCCATCTGACCGAACTTTGCAGTGTCCTGCCCACGGCAGCGATTCAGGCCTTCGCCGGCGAGGTGATCCACACCCCCGACACGGCGCTCAAGGCCGCCCACGAGGCCGATGTTTCGGCGCCTCCTTTCCAACTCGGACATTGTCACGCCCTGCGGTTTGATGGCGAGGCGGTGCGCCGGTTTTACCCGCGCTGGTTCAACGGCCGCGCAAACGATCGAGCGAACGAGCCCACGACGCCCGCCACAACCGAAGCGGTGCGCGATGGTGCCTCGACTCGCCAGCTCGAACCCAAACTTCCAACTCAGCAAGAAGGGAATCACGCATGAAGATTCATGAGTATCAAGGCAAGGAAATCCTCCGAAAATTCGGAGTCGCGGTGCCCCGCGGCATTCCGGCGTTTTCCGTGGACGAGGCCGTGAAGGCAGCCGAAGAACTCGGCGGTCCGGTTTGGGTGGTCAAGGCCCAGATTCACGCAGGCGGTCGCGGTAAGGGCGGCGGCGTGAAGGTTGCCAAGTCGATCGAGCAAGTGCGCGAATACGCCGGCCAGATCCTCGGCATGCAACTGATCACGCACCAGACCGGTCCGGAAGGTCAAAAGGTCAACCGCCTGCTGATCGAAGACGGCGCCGACATCAAGAACGAACTCTATGTCAGCCTCGTGGTCGACCGCATCACGCAGAAGATTGTGCTGATGGGTTCGAGCGAAGGCGGCATGGACATCGAAGAAGTCGCCGAAACGCATCCGGAACTGATCCACAAGGTCATCGTTGAGCCGTCCGTCGGTCTGACCGACGCGCAAGCCGACGATCTGGCCAAGAAGATCGGCGTTCCCGACGCTTCGATCGCTCAAGCCCGCGCGATTCTGCAAGGTCTGTACAAGGCGTTCTGGGAAACCGATGCGTCGCTGGCCGAAATCAACCCGCTGAACGTGAGCAGCAACGGCACGGTCACCGCGCTGGACGCCAAGTTCAACTTCGACTCGAACGCCCTGTTCCGTCACCCGGAAATCGTCGCTTACCGCGACCTGGACGAAGAAGATCCGGCAGAAGTCGAAGCCTCGAAGTTCGATCTGGCCTACATCTCGCTCGACGGTAACATCGGCTGCCTGGTGAACGGTGCCGGTCTGGCCATGGCCACGATGGACACCATCAAGCTCTTCGGCGGCGAGCCGGCGAACTTCCTGGACGTGGGCGGTGGCGCCACGACCGAGAAGGTCACCGAAGCGTTCAAGATCATGCTGAAGAACCCGAACCTGACCGCCATTCTGGTCAACATCTTCGGTGGCATCATGCGTTGCGACGTGATCGCCGAAGGCGTGATCGCAGCCTCGAAGGCCGTCTCGCTGAAGGTGCCGCTGGTCGTGCGCATGAAGGGCACGAACGAAGACCTGGGCAAGAAGATGCTCGCCGAATCGGGTCTGCCGATCATCTCGGCGGACAGCATGGAAGAAGCTGCCCAGAAGGTTGTCGCGGCTGCCGCAGGCAAGTAACCAGAACAGTCGAAGCCGCAGCGGCGCGACCCCAAAGGGGTGTGCGAACGCTGCCCGGCAACCGGATGAAGGAAATCAAGCAATGTCGATTCTGATCAACAAAGATACAAAGGTCATCACCCAAGGTATCACTGGCAAGACCGGCCAGTTCCATACCCGCATGTGCCGCGAATACGCGAATGGCAAGAACGCGTTCGTCGCCGGCGTGAACCCGAAGAAGGCTGGCGAAGACTTCGAGGGCATTCCCATTTTCGGTTCGGTCAAGGACGCGAAGGCACAGACCGGCGCGACCGTGTCGGTGATCTACGTGCCGCCCGCAGGCGCGGCCGCCGCGATCTGGGAAGCCGTCGAAGCCGATCTGGACTTGGCGATCTGTATCACGGAAGGGATCCCCGTTCGTGACATGATCGAAGTGAAGGACCGTATGCGTCGCGAAGGTCGCAAGACCCTGCTGCTCGGCCCGAACTGCCCGGGCGTGATCACGCCGGACGAACTGAAGATCGGCATCATGCCGGGTCACATCCACAAGAAGGGTCGCATTGGCGTGGTGTCGCGCTCGGGTACCCTGACGTATGAAGCCGTGGGTCAACTGACCGCCCTGGGCCTGGGCCAATCGACCGCCGTCGGTATCGGTGGCGATCCGATCAATGGTCTGAAGCACATCGACGTCATGCAAATGTTCAACGACGATCCGGATACGGACGCCGTGATCATGATCGGTGAAATCGGTGGCCCGGACGAAGCCATGGCGGCCGAGTGGATCAAGGGCAACATGAAGAAGCCGGTCGTCGGCTTCATCGCGGGCGTGACGGCGCCCCCGGGCAAGCGCATGGGCCACGCCGGCGCGCTGATCTCGGGCGGTGCCGATACGGCTGAAGCCAAGCTGGAAATCATGGACGCCTGCGGTATCAAGGTGACCAAGAACCCGTCGGAAATGGGCCGTCTGCTCAAGTCGGTGCTGTAATTCCCGTCGGACGACCGGCTCGTGCGCGCCGGAACTGGCGCGCACGAGCGAGGTCATGAAAAGGGAGCCCGGGACATCGGGCTCCCTTTTTTGCTATGGCGTTTTACAAGCCATTCGTTTCCATCGTTGCATTCGTTCCCGAGGATATTCCCGCCATGCTTGCGTTTTTTGCCGAGCTGAACTGGGCTGCGGTTCTGCAGATCATCATGATCGACATCCTGCTGGGTGGCGACAATGCCGTGGTGATCGCGCTCGCCTGCCGCAACTTGCCGGCCAAACAACGTTTGCAGGGCGTCGTATGGGGCACGATCGGCGCCATCGTGCTGCGCGTGATTCTGATCGCGTTCGCCGTGACGTTGCTCGCGGTGCCGTATCTCAAGGCGGTGGGCGGCGCGTTGTTGCTCTGGATTGGGATCAAGCTGCTGGTGCCCGATCATGAGGCTCACGATAGCGTACAGCCGGCCGACAAGCTCTGGACGGCGGTCAAGACCATCATCATTGCGGACCTGGTGATGAGCATCGATAACGTCATCGCCATTGCCGGCGCCGCGGAAGGGGCCGCCAAAGACCATCAGTTGCCGCTCGTCATCTTCGGTCTGCTCGTGAGCATTCCGCTGATCGTCTGGGGCTCGCAACTGGTGCTCAAGGCCCTGGACCGGTTCCCATTCATCGTGATGGCCGGGGCGGCGTTGCTCGGCTGGATTGCGGGCGGGCTGATCGCGTCGGATCCGGGCATCGGCGATTGGTTGCATCTGCCGGGCGCCGTGGCCGAATATACGCATTACGTAGCGGCTGTGATCGGCGCACTGCTCGTCGTGGTGGTGGGGCGCGTGCTCAAGCGTCGGGCCGATGCACGTCAAATGCGTGCAACCTCTTCGGAATGATCGGGTCCATTCCCGGGGCCGATGTCGTCGGTCCGCGGTGGTTTTTCCAGGAGCCACCGTGCTGTTCGGCTGAATCGTCCCGCCTCTGACTAGGACGATTCTCCTCACCCACACGGCCCCGCCCGATTTTGATCTACGGCAGGGCGCTGGCCGAGGGGGGTATGGCATACTCCGCCCACTTCCCCCCGATGTCCCTTTTGTTTTCATTGCTTTCGCAGGGAGTTACACAATGCGTCGTTTCGGCCACCGGACCTCCGGTATTGCCAAGTCTCGGGGTTTCACCCTGATCGAGTTGATGATCGTGTTGGCGATCATCGGTGTGCTGGTCATGGCAGGGGTTCCGTATCTGCAGAGTTATCTGGTACGTGCACGTGTTGTCGAAGGGCTGGGGGCTGCGGCGTCCGCCAAGGCACTCGTGAGCGAGAACGCCATGCACGGCGCGCCGTTCAACAGCGGCTGGCAAGCGCCGAGCGCGACGGACAACGTGAATGCGGTGAGTATCGATGCCGTGAGCGGCAACGTGACGGTCGCCTATACGCAACGTGCAGGCGACGGTGCCCTTGTGCTGGTGCCGACGAGCGCCGCTGCCGATGGCTCGCCCAAGGCGCTGACGGTCGGCAAGGCCCCCGAAGGCCAGATCGTCTGGACGTGTTACGCCCAAGGCCGCGAAGGGGCTCCGAATGGTGCGACGTTGCCGGGTAAGCTGGCGCCGCCGGAGTGCCGTGCGGCGGCGGCCACCGGCAAGTCGGGCTGAGGCCGGCGCTCGGCCGGACGGACTGCGTCGAGCTGTATCGGCGCGACATCCACGCAACGTCTGCCGACGCGGGCCCGGCGCGTGCGTAACGTCGAGCTTGCGTTGATTTGGGGGCGACCTGGCGTTGACGCACCGGCGGCGCAACCTTGACGTGCCCCTCCGCGTGGCGTGCCGAGATGGCGGATTTGTCGACGGCGCAGTCATACGCGTCCGCCGTGAAATGGCTGCCCCTGGGGCAGCCATTTTTCGTTATGCTTGCGCATCTTCCAACGGGTGCATTGCACGGCGGCAATCTTGTTTCCTCCTCTGCTTCTCTCAATGATCGGGCTCACGCTGGCCCTGATCTGGGCCTTGCCCTATAACCTCGTCAGGCACACGTATCCGATTTCCACCTTCTATGCGGAAGCGCTGACATTCTCGCTGTTCGCGTTGCTCGGTGCGCTCTCGATGATCGCCGTGTGGCAACGCGACGCACGCGCGCTACGGATGCCTCGCGTCACCTGGATGCCGCTCGCTTTTGTGGCGGTCATCCTTGTGCAGCGTGCCACGATGCCGACCGAGCTGCCGCAACTGATGATGACTGCGCTGCTCTACGGCGTGGCGATGATCGTGGCCGTGAATGCCGGGTTCTGGCTGGCACAACTCGGGTGGCGCGACGTGCTCATGCGATGGAGTGCGATGGCGCTCACGCTGGGGGGGCTGTACGCCGTGGGCGCGCAGGTCTTGCAAGCGTTTCATCTGGAAGCCGACGTACCCTGGCTGGTGGCCAAGTACTCCGTGACGGTCGCGCGCCGACTGTTCGGCAATATGTATCAGCCGAATCACTTGGCAACATATTTGTCGCTTGCCAGCGCGGGGGCGTTCTATCTCTGGTATCAGCGCAAGCTGCCCGCCTGGCTGTGGCTTGTGGTGTGTGCGGCTTTCGATATCGGTATCTGCCTGACCGGCTCGCGTACACCGTGGCTGCAACTGGCGCTATTGTCGGCATTCGGGGCGTGGCTCGTGTGGGTGGCGCGTGCCGAGACGGCGCGCAACATGCGCCGGTCGACGCGCTGGTTCGTGCCCGTTGCCATCCTTCCGTTGCTCGCCCTGATGACGATGTTCGTCGGTTGGGCGAACGTTGCCTGGGGGTTGCAGCTCGACGGCAGTGCCGTGGCCCGCATGCAGCAGGCCGGCCAAGTGGCGGGGCGCTTGAACCTGTGGGAGTACGGTCTGGCGATCTTCCGTGAGCATTGGTGGTTCGGCGCGGGCTGGTCGAACTACATCGACGCACAGTTTGCCTTGGTCGACAAGCTCGGTCCCGTTGAGATGGCCGACAACGCCCATAACGTGCTGCTCGATCTGCTCGCGAAGACCGGCATCATCGGTGCGTTGGCGGTACTGGCGCCGCTGGCGTTCTGGTTCGCGCGCGCGGTGCGCGGCATCAAGGTGGCGTCTGTCGCGCTCGCCTTCGTTCTGCTGGGTATGCTCGCGGTCCACGCCATGCTGGAGTATCCGCAGCACTACGCATTCTTCCTCTTGCCCGCGCTGTTCCTGCTCGGTTTGTGCGAGACAAAAGCGATCGATAGCGTGTCACCCACCGCCGCCGGTGCCATCAATGGCGTGATCGTGCTGTTTGCATGCGTGGCGATTCCTTGGCTCTACCACGATTACCAACGCGTCGAAGTGGCTTATCGCGCCGGCAAGATCGAAGCCTATCGCACGGATCCGGCACTCTTCTTCACCCCGTATGGCGACTACGCGGTCACGGGGGCGTTGTTCCTGAATCGCGATCAGCTCGACGAAAAGCTGGCGGCGCATCGTGAAGCGCTGGCGCTGGGTGCCGGGCCGACCATGATCAAGCGTTATATCGTGCTGCTCGCCCTCGCAGGGCGCGACGACGAAGCGCTCGAAGACATTCAGCGCCTGAAGAATTACAACTCGGCGATTTTCGATGGGCAGTACGCTGCGCTCGTCCGGATGTTGCGTGAGCAGGGCGATACGCTGAAGCCGTTCGTCAAACGGGTCATCGAGGCGTGGGGGCGGCCGAAGGGCGAGGCCGACGAGGACGCGAGCGCCGCACCGCAAGAGAAGACGTCATCGATGTCATAAAGGCAGTGGCGACTCTGCCCATGAAACACAACGCCCGTGAATTTCACGGGCGTTGTGTTTTGCGGCGCTGTCGCACAACGGCTCAAGCCTTGGGGGTATCGCCTTCGTCGTCTTGATCGGTCTCTTCGCTACGCGCCCAGAAGAAACGGTCGGGGAAATGGCGTCCCATGCCCGGGCGGAATGCGTTCTCCAGGACCTGCTGCAGATACTCTTGCGCTTCACTGACGGCTTCTGGCACGGCGAGGCCGTTGGCGAGCATCGCGGTGACGGCGGCCGCCAACGTGTCGATGGCGCCGGCGACGTTGTGCGGCGGCCGGTCCCACGCGTCCTCGCGCACGACGCCACCCTCGGTGTAGAGCGTGTGCGTGAATTGCGGTGCGTTATTGTCGCTCACCAGAATGAACTCGCAGCCGTTTTCCAACAGGATGGCAACCGCGTCGTCGAGCGAAAGGTTTTCGTTCTCCGTGACGGTCTGTGCCAGCGCGATGGCATTGGCTGGGCTCACCACGAGCACGCTGGCCTGCGGCACGAGCAGACTGGCCGTGGCCTCGCGCAACTCGTCGGCCGAGAGCAGGTGCTCGCCGGCCAGGCCGAAGTCGGGCGCGACCACCAGGGGCGTCTCGTCGTAATCGGCCACGATCTCGGCAATGGCCGCGACGTTCTCCGCATTGACAGCGCTTCCGACCTTGAAGGCGGCGACCGGCATGTCTTCGAGCAGCATGCGGGCCTGATCGACGACCCAGTCCGGGTCGACCGGCTGTACGTCGTTGCACGTGCGCGAGTCCTGGGCGGAATAGCCGGTGAGCACCGACACGCCGTAGCCGCCCATGCTCGCGAACGTGAGCAGGTCAGCCTGGACGCCGGTTGCCGAAGTCGGGTCGGAGAGTCCGAAGGTCAGGAGAATGGGAGGGGATTCAGTTTGCATGGAGGCAGGATAGACGGCGATCTGGTCACGCCTTGGGTTCGTTGGTACCATCACGCCTTAAATGCCCGTTTCGGAGCGCTGGAAAGCGTCGTGGGCATCGCCCGCCGGAGAACGAATGCACCGGCAGGTTTCCACGCCACCGTACGACAATTTTGTCCGCGGGGCCCGAAGCGGTTGACAAAGCCATTGTAACGGAACGCTCGTCGCTGAAGAAAGCATGGAATACAAGAGCTGGATGTGCCTCATTTGCGGTTGGATTTACGACGAAGAGGCAGGTTTGCCCGATGAGGGCATCGCGCCCGGCACGCGCTGGGAAGACGTGCCCATCAATTGGACCTGCCCCGAGTGCGGCGCGCGCAAGGAAGATTTCGAGATGGTGCAGATCTGAGGACGGGCGGCCCAGCCGCCGCCTGCTCCTCAAGGTCCTTGCGCGTCCGCCGCATCCACTGCGGTTGTCGCGCGCTCCGAAGTATCGGATGCCCTCGATGCCTCTGATGTACCCGATCGCCGTTTCGCCGTCGTTACGGCATGGCGCTCGACGATCTGCCCGGCCTTTGGCCGGGACGGTCACGCAGCGGACTTCCCGCCCAAATTCACGAAGACCGGCCGTATGGCCAGGAGATGGCCTATGGTGACGCCGCAAACGCCTTCCGACACCACCATCAACACGCCCCAAACGTCCGCGCGCGAGACTCGCGACACGCCCTTGTGGCGTTTGCCCGAAGTGGCAGACGCGCTGACCGAGGCATCCGACGTCTGGTCGAACGGTCCGGCGGCCTCGCTCGGCCCGCTGCGACGGGCCAACCGTTTGCTCCAGTCGAGCGGCCACGCCGATTGGGCGCTGCACGGCGAGCGCCTTGTGCAGGCGATCGCCGAAGCGGCCTATGGGCAGCCGGCCAGCCAGGACACCCAGCGCAATGCCCTGCGTCAGTTCGAACGCGACATCTGGCAGGCGGGGACGGCATCGGGTTCATCCCCTGTGGCGGCCGATGATGCCCCTCGCGCTTCCGAGCATTGGCCAGGCGCGCCGTCGCTGGGTGAGCTTCGTATGGCAGGCTGGCCGGCCGCGCACCCACGCTTGGACGGTCTGCCGGCGGGCACGGCACCGTTGCGAGCGGACGTCGAGCGCGTGCTGTTGCGACTGCTGCGTCCCGACGCGCAGGCCACCGACACCACGGCGGCCCTCGGTGAACTGGCTGATCTGGCGGCCGATCTCCACCGTGCGGGGGGTACGGCGCCGCTCGACTACTGGCGTCTGGCGGCTGCATGGCTGCGATTTGCCCGTGCGCCGTTGAGTCTGGCCGACAAGCGCCAGATTGGCCGGATGAATATGGCGTTACGCAAGCAATTGACACGTGCTGTTGTGCCGGAGGGCGGGGCCCCTGCCGCAACGCCTTCGTCTGCCACGGCGGGCGTCGGCGCAAAGGGCGTGAACGAGGCCATTCCCGGCCACGATCTGCTCGAGGCGCTCGCCACGTGGCATGCACAAGCCCCGGATCGCTGGCTGGGCGCGCTGCTGACCGATTTCGGCGTACTGCGACATCCCGGCCATCTGCCCGAACCGCTGGTCGATGCCGCACAGGTCGGGCAGAAGCAGGGCACGGGAAGCAGTTCGCGCGATTGGCTGCGCATTGGGCCGCTGGCGGTACGGCAGGACGTCTGCCAGACGTTCCTGAGCCTGGCGGACGAGGCGCTGCCCAATCTGAACGATCCGGCGGTGGCGGCGAAGGTGGCGCAATACTCGGCGGGCATCGGGCTGGCACCGGTCGCGCGGCTCGCGGCGGCGGTGGCGGCCACCGGCGAGCGGCTTGCCGCCTCG
>NZ_KB290506.1:0-358 GCF_000282835.1 Pandoraea sp. B-6
CCCGGCGCCCGTTGGCGGCGCGCGTGCGAATCCGGCCGTGGCCGCGTCGCAGGCTCCCGCGAACGGCGGTCGTGGCGCCGATTCGGCGTCGCTCGACGGTGAGCGCCCCGATCTGGAAGCGAGCGAGGCCGACGCGGTGCGCCGCAATTGGCGGGTGACGCCGCAAGAGCCGGTGCAATTGGGAGAAGTCGAGTCGATCTACGAGCGCTCGAAGCTCAATCCCGTGCTGACCTTCGACAATTTCGTGACCGGTAAGTCGAATCAGCTCGCGCGCGCCGCGGCGATCCAGGTCGCGAACAATCCCGGCACGTCGTACAACCCGTTGTTCCTTTACGGCGGCGGCGGCCTGGGGAAGACC
>NZ_KB290506.1:368-26470 GCF_000282835.1 Pandoraea sp. B-6
AAGACCCACTTAATCCACGCCATCGGCAACCAGTTGCTGGCCGAGAAGCAGAATCCGCGCATCCGGTACATCCATGCCGAGCAGTACGTGTCCGACGTGGTCAAGGCCTACCAGCGCAAGGCATTCGACGAATTCAAGCGCTACTACCACTCGCTCGATCTGTTGCTGATCGACGATATTCAGTTCTTCTCGGGCAAGAGTCGTACGCAGGAAGAATTCTTCTATGCCTTCGAGGCGCTTATCGCGAACCGTGCGCAGGTGATCATCACGAGCGACACGTATCCGAAGGAGATCACCGGCATCGACGACCGGCTGATTTCGCGCTTCGATTCCGGGTTGACGGTGGCCATCGAGCCCCCCGAGCTGGAAATGCGTGTGGCCATTCTCATCAAGAAGGCGCAGGTCGAGGGCGTGGGGCTGTCGGAGGACGTGGCGTTCTTCGTCGGCAAGCATCTGCGCTCGAACGTGCGTGAGCTGGAAGGCGCGCTGCGCAAGATCCTGGCTTACTCGAAGTTCCACGGTCGCGAGATCACCATCGAACTGACGAAGGAAGCGCTGAAAGATCTGCTGACGGTTCAGAATCGTCAGATTTCTGTCGAAAACATCCAAAAGACCGTGGCCGATTTTTACAATATCAAGGTCGCGGACATGTATTCGAAAAAGCGCCCGGCCAATATTGCACGACCGCGGCAGATCGCCATGTATCTGGCGAAGGAGTTGACGCAGAAGAGTCTGCCGGAAATCGGCGAACTGTTTGGCGGGCGCGACCATACGACGGTGCTGCACGCGGTACGCAAGATCGCAGAAGAGCGCAGCAAAGATGCGCAGCTCAATCATGAGTTGCACGTGCTGGAGCAGACGCTCAAGGGGTAAAGCCGGGCGGATGCGCGGGGTGGCGGGCGGGGTCGCCGGCATCCCTGTGGATAAGCGGGGGGCGGTTTGGGGGAAACTGGCGTTTTCGGGCACAATAGCGGGTCGGCGCACAAAGCGTCCCCGGTTCGTCCACAGCGTTTTCCGCCCTGTTATCCCTTCTGCAAGCACTTGATCGATAAGGGAATCTTCGGGTTTTCAGCAGAAACTGGCACCCGTTAACAGTTACTACGAAGGATAAATATGCAATTGGTCAAAACTCAACGAGACAATCTGCTGCGGCCGCTGCAAATTGTGAGTGGCATCGTCGAGCGTCGCCACACGTTGCCGATCCTGGCCAATTTGCTCATTCGCAAGCACGGACAGGACATTTCCTTCCTGTCGACCGACCTTGAGTTGCAGATCACGACCACCGCCGACTGCGGTGCCGGCGCCGATGACGTGGCGACGACCGTGGCGGCGCGCAAGCTGCTCGACATTCTGCGCAACATGCCCGACGCCGAAGTGGCGCTGTCGCTCTCGGACAAGCGTCTGACGGTGCAGGCCGGCAAGAGCCGTTTCCAGTTGCAGACGTTGGCGGCGGAAGATTTCCCGACGGTGGCCGAGGCCAAGGACTACGCTGCGAGCTTCTCGCTGCCGCAGCGCGCGTTCCGCCAACTGTTGGGCATGGTGCACTTCGCAATGGCGCAGCAGGACATCCGTTACTACCTGAACGGCATGCTGCTCGTGGTCGAGGGCGAGAAGATCGAAGCGGTCGCAACGGACGGTCACCGTCTGGCGTACTGCAACACGACGATTGCCGGCGAAAAGTTCGCGCGTCAGGAAGTCATCATTCCGCGCAAGACGATTCTCGAATTGCAGCGTTTGCTCGAGGACATCGACGATCCGGTGAAGATCGACGTGGCGCCGAGCCAGGTCAAGTTCTGCTTTGCGAACGTCGAATTGGTATCGAAGCTGGTCGAGGGCAAGTTCCCCGATTTCAATCGCGTGATCCCGAAGGGGTATAACAAGAGCTTCGTCATCAGCCGTGAAGAGTTGCATCGTTCGTTGCAGCGTGCTGCGATCGTCACGTCCGACAAATTCAAGGGTGTGCGTTTCCTGGTCAGCGACAACCTGTTGAAGATCAGCGCGAACAACACGGAAAACGAAGAAGCGCAGGAAGAGATCGAGATCGATTTCACGGGCGAGTCGGTGGATATCGGCTTTAACGTGACGTACCTGCTCGACGTGTTGTCGAACCTCAAGGTCGAACAGGTGAAGGTGAGTCTGGGCGACGCCAATTCGAGCGCATTGATCACCTTGCCGGACAACGACGAATTCAAGTATGTCGTGATGCCGATGCGCATTTGAGCGGATATTCCGCCGTACGCGCCGTTACATGCGCGAAGGGGCCGAGCGCCCCTTTGGCGTTTCTAGAGAATTATCCTTTTGCGGGATAAGCCGCCTTTGCGGCGCCGATGGCGCGCGGAGGGGGCAGGTCATGAAGCAGTAATTCGTCAGTTAATGACGCAGTAACCGGAAGATTGTCATGAGCGAACAGCAAAAGCAGGCCGATAGCGGCTATGGTGCAGCCTCCATCCAGATCCTTGAAGGTCTGGAGGCTGTGCGCAAGCGTCCCGGCATGTACATTGGCGACACGTCGGACGGCACGGGCCTGCATCACCTGGTATTCGAGGTGTTGGACAACTCGATCGACGAGGCGCTTGCCGGTTACTGCGACGACATCCACGTGATCATTCACGCGGACAATTCGATTTCCGTGACGGACAACGGTCGCGGCATTCCCACGGGGATCAAGTTCGACGACAAGCACGAGCCGAAGCGCAGCGCGGCGGAAATCGTGATGACGGAACTGCACGCGGGCGGCAAGTTCGACCAGAACAGCTACAAGGTGTCGGGCGGTTTGCACGGTGTGGGCGTGTCGTGTGTGAACGCATTGTCCACATACCTGAAGCTCACCGTGCGTCGCGACGGCAAGAAGCACTTCATGGAGTTCCACCAGGGCGTGCCGCAGAACCGCGAGCTTGAGGTGATTGACGGCGTTGAGACGTCGCCGCTGAAGCTGCTGGGCGACACCGACAAGCGTGGCACCGAGGTGCACTTCCTCGCGGACGAAACGATCTTCGGCAAGGTCGAATTTCATTACGACATTCTCGCCAAGCGTATGCGCGAGCTGTCCTTCCTGAACAACGGTGTGCGTATTCGCCTGACGGATCTGCGCACGGGCAAGGAAGACGATTTCGCGTTTGGCGGTGGCGTGAAGGGCTTCGTCGAGTACATCAACAAGACAAAGACCGTCTTGCATCCGACGATCTTCCACGTGACGGGTGAGCGCGACGGTATCGGCGTGGAAGTTGCGATGCAGTGGAACGACAGCTACAACGAGACGGTGCTGTGCTTCACGAACAATATTCCGCAGCGAGATGGCGGCGCGCACTTGACGGGTTTGCGTGCGGCGATGACGCGCGTGATCAACAAGTACATCGACGAGAACGAGCTGGCGAAGAAGGCCAAGGTCGAGACGACTGGCGACGACATGCGCGAGGGTTTGACGTGCGTGTTGTCGGTGAAGGTGCCGGAGCCGAAGTTCTCGTCGCAGACGAAGGACAAGCTGGTGTCGTCGGAAGTGCGTGCGCCGGTGGAAGAGTACGTGGCGAAGGCGCTCGACGAATTCCTGCAGGAGACGCCGAACGACGCGAAGATCATTTGCTCGAAGATCGTTGAAGCGGCGCGGGCGCGCGATGCGGCGCGCAAGGCACGCGAGATGACGCGTCGCAAGGGCGTACTCGACGGTGTGGGTCTGCCTGGCAAGCTGGCGGACTGTCAGGAGAAGGATCCGGCGCTGTGCGAGATCTACGTGGTCGAGGGCGACTCGGCGGGCGGATCGGCGAAGCAGGGGCGCGACCGTAAGTTCCAGGCGATTTTGCCGTTGCGCGGCAAGGTGCTGAACGTTGAGAAGGCGCGTTTCGACAAGCTGATTTCGAGCGAGCAGATCGTGACGCTGATTACCGCGTTGGGTTGCGGCATCGGCAAGGACGATTACAACATCGACAAGCTGCGTTATCACCGCATCATCATCATGACCGATGCTGACGTGGACGGCGCGCACATCCGCACGTTGTTGCTGACGTTCTTCTACCGTCAGGTGCCGGAGCTGATTGAGCGTGGGTATGTGTATATCGCGCAACCGCCGCTGTACAAGGTCAAGCACAACAAGGACGAGCGTTATATCAAGGACGAAGGCGAGCTGGCGCAGTACATGTTGAAGCTGGCGATGAACAATGCCGAGCTGACGCCGTCGACGGGGGCAGCGCCGATTGCTGGCGATGCGCTGGGCGAGTTGACGCGCAGCTACCAGTTGGCCGATGGCGTGATCGATCGTCTGAGCCGGATTTACGAGGCGTCGGTGCTCACCGCGGTGACGGAAGGCGTGGAGATCCAGCTGGACAACGAGGAAGCGGCGAAGCGCACGGCTGCGGCGTTGCAGGCGGCGCTGAGCGACGATCCGTTGGCACCGGAGATCACGATTACGGCGGTGATGGAAGACGTCGAGAATGCGGAACCGGTGGCGGCATTGCGCGTGGAGCGTCGTCATCATGGCAACGTGAAGCTGAGCGTGATCGACCAGGGCTTCCTGCAAACGGCGGACTATGCGCAGTTGCAGAAGACGGCGGAAACGTTCAAGGGCTTGATCGGTGAAGGGGCGACGATTCGACGTGGCGAGAAGTCACAGTCGGTGTCGAACTTCAAGGCGGCGATGAAGTGGCTGATGGCGGATGCGGAGCGCAACGTCTCGAAGCAGCGCTACAAGGGGCTGGGCGAGATGAACGCGGCGCAACTGTGGGACACCACGATGGACCCGACCGTCCGCCGCTTGCTGCGCGTGCAGATCGAAGACGCGATCGCTGCGGATGGGATCTTCACCACGTTGATGGGTGATGATGTTGAACCGCGTCGCGCGTTTATTGAGTCGAATGCGTTGCGGGCTGGGAATATTGATGTTTGATGGTGTTGTAGCGGGAGCCATAAAGCTGGATTTTGAGAAGCATCCATCTGGATTTTTATTGACGGGCGCGTCTCGATAGCTTAAGTTGATGGCTTCCCGCTCTGCAATTCGTAGGCAAGGACAACGGCCGCCCCAATTGGGGCGGCCGTTTCTCTTCAATATTTGCAACAATCGGAGCAGCGCCACGCCTGTTTTGCCCAGCCGGACTAAGGGCAGCCGCTTGTTTGCAGCTCACATCAGCACAACACCAAGATGGCGCCGCGTTTCGCTCGCGTTAGCGCCACATAAAGTAGCTGCCGACGATTGCTATCCTCAGCCTGCTCACCGACATACGAATTAGGTGCCACCACAGCTACGTAGTCGAACTCAAGGCCTTTCGCCCGGTGCATTGTCGCCATATGCACCGCGCCTTGCTCTTCGGTGTGGTTGCTCTGAGCTGTAATCGTCACGGTCTTCTCGCCTACCTTCTGCAGCAAGAATTCCAGGGCGTCACGATTTTTCTCGCTGGATGCCACAACACAGAAACTGTGAGGTGGCTGGCCATCTGCCGTCCCCGGCCACTGATGTAGGAACTCCCGGACTTTCTCGGCGGCTTGCTCCAAACCACTAACCTGGACCTGGACCGGAGCTGGCCCATGCGTAAGAGAGCGGTAACGGTTCGACTCGTCTTGACCGTCATCGAGGTCATCGACCTCCACTCCTTCAAGCAGCGCGACAGCTTTCTGGCGAATTTCGTCGGTGGTTCGATAGTTGATGTAGAGCTTCCTGGAGCGTCCACGAATGTCGATGCCGCACTTGCTCATTGCGGCCCGGTGACGACTGTAAATGCGCTGGTGACCGTCACCGACAAAGAACAGGTCGTTCTCGCCGGCAAGAATCATTGCCCGGAGCAGCCTCAGCGCTTGCGGACCGAAATCCTGTGTCTCATCAATCACGATGGCGCTATAGGAGGGGATAAGCGACTTGTCGGCGTCGAGCATGGACGCCACCTCACGGTAAGCGTCATCTACCTCCTTCAGCTTACGAGAGGCAAGCTGGCCGCGGTATTCCTCGAATACCGGCCACACGGCGTCACGCTTTGCTCGGCTGAGCAGCACACCACGACCAGTGCGGCGTGCCTTGCGGTACTCGTCCAGTGTGGTAATTCCTTGAGCCAGGATGACTTGTTCAAGCTCATGCTTATAGAAATTGTCCGGTAGGTCGAGGCTGCCGTCTTTCACTGCCATAGCAGCGTCCCAGGCTTGCCGGGCACCGTCCTGCTCGCGGTCGTAAACGATGCGATGCTCAAGCTTGCAGCTCCGCATAAAGCCGTGCACCCAAGCGTCGAGGTTACGCACCTCGAGCTTTTCGAGTGTCGCTGCTGCGCATAACGTACGCAGGTTTTGTTCGATGTCTGTAGCCAGGTTGCGAGTGAAGGTTGTGAAGAGCACCTTCTGTGCGTTGCCGGTGCACTTCTCGGCGAGCCACTTCGCGCGATGCATGGCCAGAACTGTCTTGCCCGTACCAGCCCCCCCCAAGACACGGGCAGGGCCACTGAATTTTTTCTCTGAGAGCTGGCGCTGCGACGGATGCAGGAACACACGCCACTGAGCAAGCGGCGCATTCAGAATAGCGGACAGCGCTTCGTCATCCTCCACTACGACAAATCGGGACTTTGACTCGGGCGTATCCAGTGCGGCGACAAAGTCTTCGGTGTCGACGACCTTATCAACGCGGCTCTCCCGTGCCGTCAATACCTGCGAAACAGTATCGCCGGCTGCGACGAGGAACAGCCCCTCGTACGCTTCCACGGGCAAGCGTGCCTGAATGGCGTCCAGTTCAGCATCACTGGTAATGGCACGTACGTCGCTCAGCAATTCCTGAGGCACGCCGAGACTCATGAGCTCCCTGTCATCCAATGTGAGAAACAAAGGCTGCGCCGGGGGCACGACGTGCGCCGGCGATGCCGTTACCGGTTCCCGCTGCGCCTCTCCCGGAAGCTGCTCAGCCACGTGCTCAAACGTAACCAGCTGCATCGCCCCCGTGACTGGGTTAATGGTGAGCTTGCGGTTTTCTGCCCATCGATACGCCTCATCATGTGGGCCCACGTAGAGCAGTACATAGACGTCGCCGGACGACGGCTTGAAAACAATGCCACGCCAATCGCCGTCTACGCGGACCGACTTCAGATTGGGGTCGCGCGCACCCTTGATATTTTCGTAGTTCGTGCCAGAGCTGGTCGGATTAGTCTGAAACCCGATAGCCCATTTCAGAACCTTCGTATGGATGCTAGACGGCAGCTTGGACAGCTGCGCCAGAAATTCGCTGCTCAGGGCAACTTTCGGCTTCAGACTCACTGCGACTCCTCGTTTGGCATGCTGAGGTTCAGCTTGTTGGCAACAACAGTCACCCAGTCGGCACCACTGATACTGGTCATGGATTCATCGAGAACAAGCGCGGTCCAGCCTTGTGTTGCCCATTCAAGTGCCAAATCCGACTGGTCATCGCGCAATAGCGCGAGCTTTTCGCCGTCCCAGCAGAGTTCCCCATCAGCAACAACTTTACCCTTCTCGTTGATGAGCTCGAGGCCAAGCATAGGCACCGATGCACCAGCTTGTGCAAGTCTTCGTAACCCCGGCTGCATCGCTTTAAACGCCTGCGTTAGCACGTCCTGCCATGCTCCGCTCAGTGCGGCCGCCGAAACGGGCTGGGCTGGTGCCGAATGTTGCGCAGGAAAAGGCCGGAGCACATTGTAAGCGTGGGCATCCAGGCCAGAAGTCGTCGCTAGCCACATGGCCGGTAGCGTCTGAGTCGTGTTGAACACGTGCAGCCACTGGCGCCAGGCTATATGCAAAGCTTCCCCGTTGTCGACACTCACATCCTCGAGAACCAGTACGCCCGGCGCGGCCCAGTTGATTGCACTTTCAAATCCTTTCTGTGCAATGACCATCGGCCAATTGCCCAACTGGTGGCACAGGGCGGTCTGCGATTTCGAAATGCTTGGGGCATAGCCATTGCCAGGGTCACGCACATGTTCCGGCAGGCGATGTGCCCACTGTGCCTGGACCTGGTTACAGGCAGCAGCATCTTCCTGGGTATTCGGCACCATCAAGAAGCCCAGCCACAAGGCATTACGCTGCAACTGTCTGAGCCCGGGGTCATCCTGCGACGAAGCGGGTGTCGCGAGCCATGCGAGTAACCGTGCGAGCGCATGATGAGTAAAGGCCTTTTCCTGAGCACGTGGAATGTTCGGCGGTGGCTTGATCCCTTGATGGCGAGCCATTGACACCAGCGGGGACTCGAGGTCAGTTTCAAGGTCGCCTTTGAGTGCGGCCGCCACATCGTTGTGCGTAACGGACCACACCCAATAACGACCACTCGCCACGATGGCGCTACGTTTTGCCGCGTCGGAACCTAGACAATTCTGATGGTCAACCCAGCCATCGCAAAACACAGCAATGGGTCGCCGCACAGTTGACGTCGTTGACCACGGCCAGATGACGAAGTCCGGCTTGCTGGCTATGGCCACACCCTCGTCGCTGCCCAGATTGCACTGCGGCTCAATCTTGTATCGCTGGCTACCGACCTCAAGCATGTAACCCGTCTTGCCGTTCACGACGTCCTGCACCAGTTTGATAACCGGCAAGCCACCAACACCACTAAGACGCTTCAACCCCTCTAAGAAGCGGGCTTCTAGGACCGAGTCGAAATTCGGGTTGATGTAGATGTCGGAGATGGTTTCGACGGACTGAAGTTTGTCGAGAGAACCCACCAGTTCGCCTAGGACCGATTTCGCCATATCGCGCGAGACTAGCTCCATGTTACGGCCTAGTCGATACTGGTAGACACACCGGTAGCAACCGTCCTTCTCCGGGTCGTTGTTGCACGAGCAGGCAGTAACTGCCTGCAACGCCATATGCAACACGTCCCCCAGCGTCTTTGCGCCTTGCTCCAGCAGTTCCTGCAGATAACCCGTTCCGCCCGGAACCGAGTCGTAGAGCATGACGTAGAAGCGACGTGGCCCACCGTCCTTGCCCGGTTCGTCTTGGAGGACTATGCGCAAGTGGTCAACTTTGCCTCCATAGCGCTTTTTCAGGCCGAGCTGAACTGCAGCCATAAAAGATTGGACCGCTCGCTCATCGACACCATTCTTGGTGTACGGCACTAGGATGCGAAGTGCCTCGGATTCGAACTCACGGTACAGATACAGGCACTCAAGCAGGTCTGCTGGGTTATTACTTTCACGCTTCGGGCAATCGAAGCTGTGGTTCTGCTCCGTCGCATCGTCATTACGCCTCGGTGGCTTCTGCACCTTGCCGCAATGCCGACACAGCTTGAAACCAGGGCGCATTGAGGCCTTGTCGGCTACCTTGAACGTTTCGCCGTTCTTGGCCAACTCTCCAAAATTGACATCGCGGAAGGTCACTCGGTCGATGAACTCAAAACCGAACGGCAATTGGCCGGTACTGATTTTCCAAGCCTTTCGCACATTCTCTGGCGAGAAATCCGCCATCAGTTGACGGACGTAAAACTTCGGCTCACGGTCCTCAACGCTGTCGTCGATACGGACCTTGAGGTCGTTACTGTTCGCAATAGCTTGCTTGAAGCGCAACAGCGTTCGCTTCTGTGCGGCATCCGCCCACATCGCATCGCTGCAACGGGGACAAGCCATATGGGTGTCCGGCTCGATGTCCAGATTCTGCATGTGATGACACGAAGGGCAGAAGCGCCATGGTTCTGTCCTCGCCAGATTCATGTTTATCTGGTCGACCTCAACGCGACGCTGGTTCGCGTAGAAGCGGTTTTCTGGGGCAAATTCCGACAACGCCGACTGTGCCGGCCGCTCGTACTTGAGCGTATTGAGCGTAACGTATCCGCCTTGACCGGCTGGGTCATCTGACCCGCGCTTGCGCCACAGTATCGACTTCAGTTCGATGCCGGACTCGGGGAACGCATAGTTTGGAATCAACCCCGCGTCAGTCAGCGTGTTGAGCAGGTCTCTGCTGTTGATTTCCTTGATTAGCTCCAACAGCTTGTCGCGCTCGCGCAGCAACAGGTCGATTTCTTCCCGCGTTGCTTCATCCTGTGGGCGCTGCTGGAGTTTCGTTTTGAGCTTGTCGAGTTCGTCCTTACGTTTCTTGTAGGTACGACGCTCTTCTAGCAGCTCGGTCAGGGATTTCAACAGCCTGAGGCTCAAGCCATCAGACTCTCCCTCTCCCTGCATGAAATCGGTCAGCCGCGCGCAGACTGCGCCATTATTCCTGATAGCGGTTGGAAGCAGACTGATAAAGCCATCGAGCAATCGCTGCTCGTGCTGGAGAACGTAATCGCGCAAGATGTATGGGAAGCGGTCAAGCTTTGCCTGTTCCATCGCATCGAGCGCCTGAGAAGTCTTCTCCGGCAAGGCGCTGGTATTCGTCAGACTGGCAACCCAGTCGTCCATGCAGAAAGCGAACAACTGACGGCGAAGAACTTCGGCAGCACCCAGGAAGACCCCAGGCGGGGCCACCTCGCCACTAAGCATCTCAGCGGTTTCGGCAAAGAAATATAGGTCGTGCGGGCTGGCGCCATCGGCCAGTGTCGTCGCCATTGCATTACCGTCGCGACGGCCCGCGCGGCCGATGCGTTGGAGGAAGCTTGCCTGGTTCGGCGGTACGGAGCACAACATCACGGACGAAAGGTCCCCGATGTCCACGCCCATTTCGAGCGTTGGCGTGGCCGAGAGCAGGTTTTCGTACCAAGGCTTTGGCTGCTTACTCTTGAATCGGTTTTCCAGTTCCTCGCGTTCGCCGCGCTCGAGCAGACCGGTGTGCTCAGCAGCAATGACACGGCGCAAATCGGCCTGACTGAAGCGTTTCGCCCACCAGCTCGCAGCATCCGACACCTGCAGCTCGTAGGTGAATTCCGGAGCGTCGAGACATGGCATGCCGAGAAGGAATTCCACACAGTCACCCGGTACCGGCAACCGCCGCTTGCTGCCGTCGGTCGCAATAAATGCGACGTCCTGATACAGGTAGAGTCGGTCTGGATTCAGTGCCCAGGTTTCGCCTTGGTGATGTTGCGTCGACACCAGCAGGCCTGCATCGTGCAGAACCGACAGCGCAACCTTGTACAAGTCGGGTGCGATACCGTTCGGCAGGAGCGAATCGCGCCCCAACATCACATAGGCCCAACGGTCGTACCATGTGGGCCGCCGTGGATTAGTCAGCTTGTCGAATCCGCTTTGCGTCCCAAGCGTCAGAAATATCGGTCGGGCAGTGTAATCGCCAATCCCCGGCATCCATTCCGAACGCCCGCCAAGGTTGACCAGCGCCCATGTCTTGCTATCACCGGCATAGGAGGCAAGCTCCGGATGCATGACACCACCCCGCCGGCGCATGTGCGTGAGCATGCCCCACAACCACTGGCTCACGGTGTGTACCGTCAGGTCGCGAAGGCCATACTGTTCGCTATAAGCAGAGGTCAGCCTGGCAGCTACTGCCTCAACGTCCTCCCGCGGCACCGACAGTACCGCCTTGCCAGTCCGCTCGAGCGTACGTCCGCGCTGACTGTGGTACGTCATCTCACTGTAGGCCTGCCAGAGAAATCTTTTTTTCACACGTTCAGGCAACCTGCTGTCGGCCGGTAGTCGCTGATGCTGCAACAGCTCCACAGCCCAGTCGCGCTGCCAGGTCATGTTCGGTGCAATGAATTCCGACACCCGCCGCTCCGGTGACATACACAGCACTGAGTTGCTCATGGCAAAACGCTGCTCCACCTGGTGCAGAAACTGACTCCAAGGCATTGCCGGCATCAGGAGTTCATCCATCACATGGGCCAAGCCTGTGCGGATGTTGTTCATGAACGTCCGGGCGCCAAAGAACCCGGCTCGGTGTGCGGCGTCCTGTACCGAATCCGAAAATGCGATGAGCTTCTTGTCGTCGTTGTATACGCTTGCCCAGCTGGATTCGACAATCTGTGAGCCAAGCGTGGCATTTCTGGCACCGAGCAGCAGAAGCCTGTCGTCTTCGCCACATGCCGGGCACGTGGTGTCGTGAAGCGTGAATTGAGCGTCACCGCGCATCTGCGTACGCTGGGCCATCACCTGAAAGACTGCCAGTAATTCCTGGTAGCCACAAGCAACGCACGCTTCACCAGATGACTGCATCGTCCCGCAGGACACACATACGCACCGGTGCGTACCGTCAACACGGTTATTCGCCCCAATACTTTTCGATGCGTACAGGCGCGTGGCCTCTGGTCGACGCGCAAACCACGTGTTGTAAATCTCGTCGAGCTTGACAGACAAACGCGAACTGCCTGGAACAAGACGAGACAGCCATCCAGTAGTACGGCATTGGCTGCACTGCACCATAGGCAGATACACGCCGTCACGTTCGCCCGGCAGGTCACGCTCACTGCGAAGCTTGACTTCTTCCGGAACGGTGCTGAGCTTGCCAACCATGCGCCGGAGTTCGCGCATCCAAAGCTGGATACGAAGCGTGACCAATGGCAGACCATGTTCACGGCGCGCCCAGGCAACGAGTACAAGCAGTGCGTCGCTCACCTTGCTCACTTCATCGCTGGTTGCGGATGGCATGCTGCGTGCGAATGCATCCGTCAAGTCTGGGTAGGCTACGGTTCCGTCTTTGCCGAGTTTGAGCAGGTTGACGAACAACTGGTGGCACTTGAGTAAAGCCCCGAGCTTCTCGCGCCATGTTGAATCGCGCACATCCGCTGGCGCAGTTGCTCCGACGAAGAACAATGGAAACCAAGCTGCCACCGCTGATTCAGGCGAATCATATTGCGCAGGGTCGAGCTGCTTAACGACCTCCGGTCGGTAGGCAAACATGTAGTCGACTGTCGAATCTTCGAGGAAGGCATCCATCGACTGACGACTTTCGGTGATTACCGATTCGTCTGGAAAGACCGCCCCGAATATTTGTTCTGCGTACTGACGCAGCGGGCTGGTATCAGATGCACCACCAAGCGTTGCCGACGTGCCGGCACAGATGAGATGGTTGTCGGGAACCTTCAGTCTAGCGCGCAAACGGCGCAGCAATAACGCAAGGTCCGTGCCCTGAGCGCCATCAAACGTGTGTAGTTCGTCGACCACTACGTATCGCAGCGTAGTCGGCGTATTGGATACCCAAAGCTGTCGGTCCTTTGGGCGCAGCATCAGGTAGTCGAGCATCTTGTAGTTGGTTAACAAGATGTCAGGCGGATTCTTACGCAGCGTTTCCCTATCCGTGATGACGCTATTTGGTGTCATCACGGTGCCCTGTCCAGGGGCCGCGACTTGGCCGCCTACATATAGGCCAACTCGAAGCCCTGCAAAAGCCGGCACCTTGGCCACCAGCTCAGCGATACGACGAGCCTGGTCCGAAGCCAGAGCATTCATAGGGTAGATGACCAGCGCCTTGATGCCCGTTTCGCCGGCGTGGCGCGCACGCGCACAATGGTCAAGAACCGGGTACAGGAAACATTCTGTCTTACCGCTGCCGGTACCGGTTGCGACCAGCGCACTGACAGCATTACGGTTACTGGCGAGCCGCTCCCAGGCTCGCTCCTGGTGGCTGAAACCTTCGTACTGGGTGTCGAAGGTAGAGAAGAATTTTCGCCCTGCCGCACCAGTACTGAACGGCAGGCCAATTTGCACATAAGGCCCCTTGAGCCAGTTGTCTTCCCCGTCCACAAAGCGGCGCATCAGACCGTGTGTGAACGAATCAGCTGGCTCAAATGCCGAAATCAGGAACTGCTTCAGGCCGGTCTGAATGTCTCGTGCAAGCAGCGAGGGCAGCATGTACGCTTCTTCCTGTTGTATGTCTTTATCTGGACCTGCTCACTCAATGAATCGCTGACGAAGGCTCGAACGCCGCCCACGCGGTGCGATAGTCGTCCTCGCGATTGGCCCGTGCGAAAGGTGCAACATATTTACGCTCAACCTCGCGAGGGCCGCCCGGGAGCGTGTCATCCATAACCCATTGAGTGATTACCGTGCCATCAGGCACCTTCGGCTTGCCACCGACCTTGACGTCATCACTGTCCCCCGCTTCGGCATCAGCGTAGGTCCAGAGGTCTTCCCAGCCGAAGTTGCCTTCACGCGTCTTGCCGCCGGGCATAACGATGCGGGTTTTGGGAGTTTTACCGGTCCCCTTTGTTGGCAGACCGATACCGGTTAGCCCCTTGCTATTAGTGCAAACAATACGACCGTTGACGTCGTACCATGTGTCACGCTCATAGCCCTGCATCACCGGAAATTGCACTCGATAAATGAGCAGAAGTTCGTCGAGCGATAACCCGAGCGCTTGCGCGACCAGTACGTCGATTTCCACTAATGCCATGCGGCGTGCGTAGTCGCTACGCAAGGCGGACTCGCGTGTCCACGTACTGCCGAGGTTCTGCCAAAACTTTTGTGGCAAACGCACGTTATCCGGCTGGCTCCAAATTTGCTCGGTAAACACGACGTCATAGACCTGTTCCCATAGGGCGGCGTAGTGGCTTGTGAGACAGTTCATCGCAAGCGCCCTTGCTGCAATGGCAGACGAGCTCAAATGCGGAAGTCGCCCAAGAGTATTTTCGTACAAATCGGCTAGACCAGTTGACTTCACAAAGAAGTCTGCGACGACGGAAGCAGTGAGCCCTGACACATCAACAAGGCATCTAAGGTCCTTGAAAGTCAGGGATAGCACCGGGTGAATGTGTGCGCTCCCCGGAGGAACTAGCGTCGAAATGAGCGTCCTCTCCATGCTGGTACTTATACGTCGACGGTGCACGTAACGATAGTAGGCCGTAACTGGCTTCTCCGTCGTTTCACCTGGCTCAACCCAGGACACCACCGGCGTGCGCCGCAGGTATTCCGTTCGGTCGAACATGGGATGATAGTTGGTACGCGGCAGATAGTCTTCGGGCAACGTCTCGAGGTCGACGCTGTCGTAGGCTCTATGAGTGTCGCAGACTTTACGCGGCGTCTTATTGAATGGCGTAGCTACAAAAAAATGAGGCCCGGATAGCACCCAGTCGTCGGGGCTGAATGCAAAACCCGGGTCGGTGCTTTGACGACGGCGTATCGTGCCCTTCTGTTGGGACATGTTTTCATCAAACATGTACGAAGGAAAATAACCTTCGTTCAGGTCCGCCAATCGCTGCGGATAGGCAGCTAACTTCACAAGCACCCGGTTTAACGCACCGGTATGAATCGCAGGCAAGCGTGCATGGCTCGGCAGCGTACCCGGTTCATCATAAAGTTGTGCGAACGTAGCGAGCGCGTTTTCGTCGACTCGCACGATGCGGTCTCGGTGGCCGGCAATATTCCACCGACCGCGCTCGTCCTTGATTCCTTCCGGGAGTCCTGCTCCATCGTGGTGGTAGCAAGCATCCACGGTTGACGGCGTGAACAGGTTAGAAATTAAATCAAAGTATGGCTTCGAGCGCGCGGTACCGTAGATATTGATGCCGAAGGTTTCGCGATTGCCAATAGGAAACAGTTTAAACTCGTTCTGAAATCCGAATAACGCGCGAAGCCGTGCATAGGATGCCTCGCGTAAGGCCCCGCCTTCAGGGTCGTCGTACGGACCTTCGGGGTGCAGCATACCAGTCACCCCCAGAGCCCCGTTCAACCCCCAGGCTAATGGCATAAAGCACTTGTATAGATTAGCCTTCATGCCTTGAAGCAGCGGGTAGTTTTGCACAGCATTGAGAAAATTTTGCATACCCGCTGCTTGCTGCAATTCCTCGGTCCACGCCGCCTGCAGGTCAGTAAACTCCGCGAAAGCTTGCGCCCGAAGTTTGGCCAAATCACTGGCGCTGATTTTGCGAATCGCGAAAATTGGATTGCACTCGCCCAAAACAGCCGCCTCGTTCCACTCCACCTTAATCCACGGTGGATTCCCAAGAATCAGGTCAAAACCACCGTTACGCAACAAAACATCGGCGAAGCACAACTCCCAATGCATGAAGCGACGCGCGTCGGCAATGTCCTCAACCATTTTCACTTGAGGGAAATGCTGGCGCAGTCTGCTGATGCGCAACTGACCATACTTATCGTGCAGCTTGGGTGAACTTACCTCCTGCGCTAAAGGAAGTTGAGTCTCGAAACCGGTAAAGCTGCCCTGGATTTCCGGAATAAGAACTTGTGGCTGCTCATGCGCGGCAGAAAACAGGTCCAGACCGAATCGTGGAACCACATCCACCACATTGCCTTCAAGGATGGCACCAATCTCCATCCACCATTGTTCACGGCTTGGCAACTGCGCGGACTCGGTAATCGGCCAGAACCACAACGCACACCAGTAGTCCATCACCAGCTTCAAACGTCGGAACGGCGTGGCTAGGTCGCCATCTTGGTTCAAAAGGCCATCGCGGCGAATCGCGTCCTTCTCTGCACGACTGGAATGTCCGGAATTAGTTACCGCGGCCTCGTTTTTATGTGGCCACACGGCCATAGCATCCTCGGTACGTCGCCGGTCACGTGCAAGCGCATCGGTATGCTCCGCCCATAGCTCTTCTACTCGGATACTTAGCTGTTGAAGACGCCCGATTTCCGTATTCGATAGTGGGGCAGTGAACGCTTTACGCCACGTTTTCAGTCGTTCAAAATCTTGCGGATAAAGCTTTTTCGCATCCTTGTCCGTGTAATCCGCCATACCCGGGTCTGGCAACAAGAAATGCCAGATTTCATCCGCTTGGCGCGGAGCGCTAGCCGTTACCCGACGCGGCGGTTCGTCGTACCAAGCCGGCTTGGCTCCCTTGACCAACGCCGTAGCTTTAAACACTTGGTGACGTGCACCGATTAGGCTGTTACCCGTGAAAAGTTGATAGCCAAACCACGGCACACGCGCTGGAAGGGGGCGGCCCTGCTCATCTGTGTTCCCATAGATGGCATTCAGCCAGATGGATACCTCAGCCAGTTCCACCGCCACAGGGTTCAAGTCCACCCCAAACGCATTGCGGTCGGCGATGTACATGCGTACCTTCTGCAGCTCTTCTGGATACTTTTCGTGCGGAATACGTTGCTTTATCTCGACCTGTTTTCGTTCGAGATAGGCTTCCGATAATTGGTTAACGGCTTCGTTCAAGAACGCGGCGCTGCCCATCGCCGGCTCACATATTGTGAGCGTCAGAATATCGTCGGCGCAGGTGACGCGCTCCCCGGCCAGCAACTCCTTGAGCGCATATTTCACGAGGCACTGGGTCAGTACCTGCGGCGTGTAGTAGCTCGCGCTCTTCTGGCGGTCGCGGCCTGCCAAACGGTAGATGAACGAGCCTTTCGGGTACATGCGCAACTTACGGCGATTGTTCTCGTCGGTGTCGTATACCCTTTCGTCATCGCGATATTCATCGATACGGCTACGCGGCACAAACCACGCGCTTTCGAGCTTGTCGGATTCGGAGTCGCTGGCACGCGGGCGACGGCTGGTTGCGTCGCTGCTTTCGTCACTACCTTCATCATCATCGTCGCTGCTGGTGGTGCTAGCCTTCTTCGGTGCCGGCTTTACTTCGTAAAGGTCCTCTTCCGCAAAAAATCCGCGGTAACTGAGCAGCGCCTCATACACTGCACCGAGCTGGTTGATGGAGAGCATCTGATAGCTCACACGACCACGGCGACGGCCTTTTCCCTGTGCTTTACTGAGCGACAGGAGATTGATGACCTGCTGCCATACCCTGTTCGGGAACCGCACCTTGGCAAGCAACGGCATCGTGCTGTCGTCGAATAAGCGACTATCGAGCGGGGCCAGCGCAAAAGTCTCTACCGCACCTTGAGCCTCTCCATGCAGATGGCCCTGCTCATCCATGCCGCAACCATCGGCGACCAGCCTGAACAGGCGCCGGAGCGTCATGTCGAAATAGAAACCTTCGCGCGCCTGCTCAGTCGTAAGCGGCTGCATTTCCAGGTCTCGAAGGCTTTCCAGACTGTAACCCTTGAGGTAGACCTCGCTTTTTTGAATAGGCACGTAACCCAGCTCTGGTCGCGCTTCGATGTAAAACATGAAGAGCAACCGATAAACAAGTCGCAAGCATTCCAGGCTCAACGAACCGGCATCAAGCTTGTATTCACCGGAATAGACACTCTTCTTGCTGCCCGAGGCCTGCTCATCGAGCTGACGTGCCGCTTCGTTGCCGAGGATTTCGATAGCCTCGCGCAACGCATATTTGAGGTCTTCACTGACGCCAAAAGCATGTTTGTGTGCATTGCTGTCCAGGCTCTCAAGTAGGCTGCTACCCTCCTTAGGGGCAAGGCAGTCCTGGTGAAGCAGTGCTGCACAGGCCTTGAGCGTATCCCCGTCCTTGCGGTCGAGGATGTCTGCCCAGTTAAAGCGAAGCGCGCGGTTGTTCGGCCACTTGTAACGGTCGAGCAGTAACCATTCGTCCACGCCGACGAGCAACACATAGCGAGGAGGTTCGTCGGAACCAAACACCGCATCCGAAAGCATCGTCGCCCACGTCTCGCCGCGCAACCCGGGCGGTACCGGTTCGCCGCCGTAATGAAAATCGGAGAGCTGGTTGTCGAGGATGTCATCATCTTCGCCACTCGCGCGATAGGCCGGAACGATGGCGAGACGCGCGCCCTGTACATCCCACACCGGCACGGGTAGCCCAGGAATGAACTCGTGAAGCATGAGCGTGCGCGGCGGCCGACGATACCCGAGCGCCTGCAGCAGACCGGACTGCAACTCCATGAAGCACTGCCAGCGCTCATGAGCATCACGACCACGCGCTACCTGACCGCGCAATGAGAACCAGCGCTGAGAAACCCCTTGCAATCGCTTGTACGGTGCACGATGCGTTTCATCGCGAGGATGCTGTGCTTCCTCGGCATCCCAGTCAGCCAAACGCTCTTTAATGTCTCCCCTGAAAACTTCAGACAGGTAGGTATGGCTGTAAAACTCGTTTTCGTTGCTGATACCAGCAAAAGTTTGTACGGCGTCGAGAACTGGCATGGTCAGACTTTATTAGCTTGAGGATGGCATACACCTGCCAGGACTTGAATCCAGGGCTTCGGTTCAGTCGTCAAGGTGTCTTCTACCCAGCGACGATAGTCATCAAATACCTTGTGAATTTTCTGGCTGCCTCGCTCGAAGTGGGCTTGCTTGACGGTATCGAGCTTCTTGTCCAAATCCAGCGAGAGTTGTTCCATCTGGCGGCCTTGGAGGCGCTCCAGGTCGGCGAGCGTGTCCTGTAGCCGGGTCTGCATATCGTCAGAGAACATTTGCTGGCGCTCTACCATGAACGCGTACATGGATTGCACCGCCAGCGGCAATGCTTCCTGCATCTGTGCCAGTCGCGCCTGAAGCGCAACCGATTCGCCGGGGTTGGGCAAACTGCCGGCGCGAATGCCCGTCCGGACCACAAACGCATCGAACGGCTCGAGCACGAAATCACCATCGTCTTTGCGACCCGCGCCCTGCCACTCCACGAGCAACGGCTGCCCTTTACGGTTCGGAATCAGCGCCATCAGGATGAACGCCTGCTCGTCCGAGGCAAGCCTGTGGCTCTGCAGCAGTGGCGCCCGATGACGGCCAAAGTGCGTAAGCACTCGGTCACCCAGCCAATCCATGATGGGATGCTGTGGCCAAAGATAATGCTGCTGAGGCCATGTCTCATCTTCCGCTTTCGCCTGACGAGCTGCTTCAATCGCATCCATCATATGCTTCGGGCTCGCACATAGTGCGTAGTGGTCGTTCGCGGCCTGCACTTCGCGTGGTAGCTGACGCAAACGCTCCTGCAAATCGTGTGGAGCAGTCAGTGCGATGACTTGTTCGTCATCGTGCGAGGTCCAGTCACACAGCACCTGCTCTTGGTTAAGCTGGGTAAGCGCAGTCTTAGCGTAGTGGTAATCACTTGGGAACAGCGATTTCGTCTCACTAACCTGGTCGAGGCTGCTAGCCGGTGCCGCCGCGTCGCGCACATGACTGTCAGCGCTGCCAGCGTCACCGCCAAAGAGCTGCATCAGCCAGTCACCACTGCCTTCTTCCGTACCATCGTTCGCCGCATTTCGGTCAAGCTCCGCTTCCACGGCTTCGGGCTGCACGCCATCTGCCATGAAATCAGATATTTTTTCCTCTTCTTTGCCCGGGTCAAAGACGTTAAGAAATGCCGACGGGTCACCGAGGTTCTCGTACGCCTGTTCATCCTTAGCCTGCAAAATCTCCAGGATGCGCAGGTCACCACGAATCTTTTCATTTACCGTTTCGGTAAACAGATACACGATTTTCGGCTGATGCTTTTGGCCGTAACGGTCCACGCGACCATTGCGCTGCTGAAACACCATCAGCGACCACGGAAGGTCAAAGTGCACCAAGCGATGGCAGAAGTAATGCAGATTCAGACCTTCGCTTGCAACATCTGAGCACAGTAGTACCCGTATCGAATCTTCCTTGCGCCCAAAGCGTTCGACGAGTTCCTGCTGTTCGGTATCGGACATGCCCCCGTGCAACACGGCAAGATGCTGTCCTGGCTTGAGTTTGAGGTCAGCAGCCAGCTGGTTCTCGAGCCATTTCAACGTTTCGATACGCTCGGAGAAAATAACCAGGCGGTCTTCAGCGTCGTCGGGTTGCCAACCGAACTCGTCCGAGCGCAACTGTTTGAGCAGACGCTGGTACTTGCTGAAGCCATCTGCTCGGGCCTCGCCGACTAAAGTTTCGAGTGTTCCGCACAGGATTTGAAGCCCGTCCACTTCCCGCGATTCTTCGGGCGTGAGTCCTGGTTTGTTTTGCAACGCGCTGATACGCCGTCTGGTCGACTCCAATGCCGCTGCGGGGCTCGAGAACAGCGCCTTTTGCATGCCGACGCGTTGCAGCTCCTGTTGTCGCCCACCTTTTCTCTGACCACCCTGAGTGAATGGCACCTCAAGCAAGGCGCGATATGCGGCTTCTTCCTGTGCGCTAGCTGCCTGCCGCAGGCACACAGTCTGGCGCTCCCGGAAGTCCGATTGCACTTGATCCTTGATGTCTTTTTTGAACCGACGGATGACCAACCCCTTGTTGCGGAAGTCGTCTGGCGTGTAGTTGTCCGGGTCAGAAATGGCGGTCGGGTCGAGCAGGCTCATTAGCGACGCAAAACTGCGTGCGGAGCCATCGTGTGGCGTTGCAGACAGGAGGATGAGTGTGTCGGAACGGTTGGAAATCAATCGCGCCAAGCGCGCACGACGAGACAGACTACCTTCACCTGCCCGCGCAGCAACGTTATGACATTCGTCGATGACGATGATGTCCCACCAAGCATTTTCAAGGTAATTCCGGTATTCCAGATTGCTCTTGAGCGTATCGACGGAGATGATGCTACGGTCGAAGTAATTGAATGGATTATGGTTCGCTGGAATTCGGTTCCGCACCCGGGCGAGCCCCAGGGAGTCAAGACGCACCAATGGAATCGTGAAGCGACTCCACCATTCCTTCTGGAACTGCGTGAGCATCGCTTTCTGCGTAACGACGAGGATACGCTTGCCGCGGCCGCGCTGAATCAACTCTGTGGCCAGAATCCCCGCTTCCAGCGTCTTGCCCAACCCCACCGCATCAGCAATCAGGATTCGCGAGCGTGGTTGTTGCAACGCCTGCAGTGCGGGGTCGAGCTGGTACGGCACGACGTTCATCACACCACGGTGTCCCAAGTGGATGCGGGCGTCATTCGCGACACTCCGGCGCCGCTGGCTTTCGAGATATAGCAGCGTCGCGTTAAACGTGGGACTGGTATCCGGTACCAGTTGTGTTTTGGCCGGGTCGAGCACCTCAATGTGGCCTTCCAGCTCAGTCAAGAACAGCGCTGACTGGCCTCGGACCAGTTCGGAAATGCCATCGCAGCTCAGTAACCAGCCCCCATCAGTCGTCGGGTCGACTCGGCGAATGAGCCATTCTTCATCTCGGATAAGGGCACGCGAACCGGGCGCGAAGGGGAGCATATCGTTTGTATTTCCCAAAGCAAATTTTTTTCTGGTTGCTGCAGCCAAAGACACCGCCTAGACAGTAGATAGACGCTGGCCATTCCCGAGAATCGGTTCGCAGCATTCCCCGTCTGCAATAACCTGTTGTGCCGTCGTATTCCCGCAAAAGCACGATGTTCGTGTCTAAAGATTTCAGTTAGGCGCTCCGAAACTGGCGGCTCACTCCCGTCATTGATACGCGGTAGGTATACATGCGCTTGCTGACGCCGTAGTTCGTGATGACGTCCTCGTCAGTCATTCCCTGTCGCTTGACATGAACTAAGGCGTCACGAGGCAGCAAAAGTACGCCAGCCAACCAGTCGGCCTCTTCTTCTTGCTCCTTGTCATACGCTTTCAAAAGCATTAGCCCCTCAGAAGAGATGCTCATCTGCTCAGGCTCATGATTGCGAATCCGATGCGCGAGCTCATGCATTAGGTCGCTCGCCTGGCGGGCAGGCGAATGAGACGAGTTCAATATAACGAGTGTCTTTTCGCCGACAACAAGGGTTACGGCCGACCAGCAACTCGGCGTGCCGTCGTTGCGCAGCAATATGTCCCTCGTCTCAGCAGGCAGACCCGGGACATCGACCGGCGTCCACACCCGAATTCCCAGATGAGCTGCTAGCTGTCGTGCGCCTAGTGGGGCGGTCGAGGACAAACCGAGCTCCTGGCGAGTGCTGGCTGAATACCGCTCGCACCAGGCTTTGTATCCACGCTGCACAGTCTGCTCAGACCTCTTCCTTTAGAAGCGCCTCCTGAGCAAGAACAATCATCTCGCTCAGAGCTTTGGCGCTGTCTGCACGTATCGCGGATTCCTTTTTGAAATGCACCTGGGCCCGTGGTACCGCTGAGGATGCTTGCACTAGGCCAAGGAAGGTTGCTGGGTCTTCTCCCAGCCACGCGCAAATTTTCCCGAACGTTTCCAAATCCGGGACCTTCTGATTCTCCACCCGGGAAAGGGTGGCGGGACTGATGCCTACTTCCTTGGCCGCCTCTCGAACACCACGACCATCTCTACGCCGGAGGATGTGCTGGGCGAGCACGTCCATTTTCACGTGTTCCATTTCCCTCCCGTCTTACAAATGAGACAACAACCGTTTGACTTAAGAAACGGAGCGTGCAAAACTGTTTCACATGTAAGACGAAGTCTGGCATCCAGCTCGGCTCCCGTCAACATCGCCGCAAGGCGCCTGCCAATATGACGCAACGAGGTTTGAGATGTCCGCAGACGAAAAACGTGTTGAAGAGACCATCATCGTCGAGGCAACCGGCCGCGACGGCGAACAAATCATTGAAATTGTCGACGTGGAGGTCTGGGTACGCGAGAAGAGGCCCATCCCGCACGGCCACAAGTACCGGATTCGCATCGACAAGGAATACTACGTCGTCGATGTTTCGCATATGACGGGAGAGGAAATCCTGAAGCTGGCGGGCAAGACCAGCGCTGGTTATATCCTGACGGAAAAAGTCGGCGGGCAAATGCGTACCGTCGAGCCGAACCAGACGGTCAATTTCGTCGAAGGAAAAGTGGAGCGCTTCGCGACCATTCCGAAGGAAGTTCAGGAGGGTGAGGGGCCCGTTCGGGCCGACTTCCAGGTTCTGGAGGAAGATGCAGAGCATCTCAATGCAAAGGCCTACACGTGGGAGGCTATTGCTGCGCCCGATGGCTTTCAGCGCATCGTTGTCCGTGGGTTCGAGCCACCGCCTGGATATGCGCCGACAAAAGTCGATATGTTCGTGCTCATTCCTCGCGGCTATCCCGATGTCCAAATCGACATGGTGTACTTTTATCCGGGGCTAGCGCGCGCGGACGGCCGCGCCATCCGCGCACTGATTACCAACAACTTCGAAGGCAAGGTTTGGCAAGGCTGGTCACGACATCGCACGCCGAATAGCCCGTGGCGCCCGGGTATCGACAATCTCAGTACCCACCTCGCACTGGTCGATAACTTCCTTCGTGCGGAGCTGTCGAAATGACAACGGGAAATCTGCTTTCGGTGTTGGCGATGTCCGGCAAGCATCGCAAGCAGTTGCGTGACCATCTGTTTCCCGGGGATGGCAAAGAAGCTGTGGCTATCGCCCTCTGCCGTCAGGCGATTGGCTCTAGTCGCCATCAGTTGCTCGTGCACGAAATCATCCCGGTCCCGTACGATGCGTGCAGTATCCGTCAGCCGGATGCCGTGTCGTGGTCAGTCGCCTCCGTGCTTCCCGCTCTAAATCAGGCGATGAAGCGAGGGATGACCGTGGTGAAGTTCCATAGCCACCCGAGTGGCTTTCGGGAATTTTCCGTATACGACGACGAGTCCGACCAAGCATTCTTCACCGCGGTCGACAATGTCTTGGGGAACGAGGATGCTCGAGCAAGCGTCGTGATGCTGCCAGACGGCCGCTTTTTCGGTCGGCACGTCACCAGCGGTACGTTAGGTCGCGGCATCGACTTATTCCGCATCGCCGGAGACGACTTTGAGTTCATCCATTCAAATACCGGAGACCTCGATGCGTCAGGAACCCCAGAACACGCATTGCGCCTGATTCAAACATTCGGTGAAGGCACATACCGCACGCTTCAAAAGCTGCGCATAGGCGTTGTTGGAGCATCTGGTACCGGCAGCATCGTCGTCGAACAGCTGGCTCGCAATTGCGCCGGCGAGCTACTGCTCATCGACCCAGACCACCTCGAGCGGAAGAATCTGAACCGGGTTCTGAATTCACGGGGTGCCGATGCCGACGAGAGGCGTCTTAAGGTCGAACGCGCTCGTGAATCCGTCCTAGCCATGGACCTCGGCACAGTAGTTAACGTGCTTGCGAACGATATATACGACCGGGATACCATTCTCGCGCTCGGGGAATGCGATGTGCTTTTTGGCTGCGTCGATTCGGTGCTGGGTCGCCATATTCCCAACAAGGTTGCGTCGCACTTCTTGATTCCGTTCATCGACATGGGCGTCCGCATCGATGCTGATGGAAAAGGCAATGTCGCCCAAGTGACGGGGGCCATTCATACCCTTCAACCTGGTGGCTCGAGCTTGCAAAGTCGCGGCGTTTATTCGCAAGAGGACCTCAATGCGGCATTCATGAAGAAGCTTGAGCCTGCCAGGTATCAGGAAATGCTAACGGCGGGATATGTCAAGGGCGTGGAAGTTGACCGTCCCGCAGTCATTTCCCTCAATATGCTGGTAGCAACCTATGCCGTTAACGAGCTACTGGCGAGACTCACCCCCTATCGAGTCGAGCCGAATTCCGAATTTGCGCAATGGCGCATTAGCCTGTCTGACCCGGACGTGACCATGCACCAGCGCGACGGGGATGTTTGCGAGGCATTCGCAAAGCGAATCGGATTTGGCGCTCGTGAACCGCTGCTCGGAATCGTGGACCTTCTGAAATGCTGAAGCTACTACCGAGACTCTATAACCATCTTCTCCGATTCGTTGACGGTTTCTTCGGCCGCTACACGGTCGTTTTCGTAGAAGACGTTCCTGATGACGTGCAAAAACGTAAGCTGTATGCGGTGGGGGAAGACGGCCAGTACTGGCTCGCAGCTTTGAAATGTCCATGTGGGTGCGGAGAAATTATCCAGCTTCCCATGATGGACGGCCAGCGTCCGAAGTGGACCCTCACGCACCGGCGAGCGCGCTTTCCCAGTCTTTCTCCGTCCGTTGACCGTACAGTTGGTTGTCGGTCCCACTTTTGGTTGAAGGCAGGCTCGATTCATTGGTGCAGGTAACAAGCAACGCCACCGGTGCACGCCGTGAGCTTCATCCTGGTCAGCCGCTTTTTGTAGCTAATCCGCAAAGTCTGTTTAGTCGGAGAACCTAGCCCTCGTGGATGATGTTTCTGCGGCGGCCTCGATGCAATTTTCATTTTTTGTACGGCACAAATGGGTGCACGACGAGGCATGCCAGCCAGGCAGCGAACGAAATCGGAATCTCGTTTTGTATCACCCGAGTCAGCTAGAGAAAAACCGGAACCGTCAATTCGGGAAGCCGTGCCGAGCTATATTGGAAATGACCATCGTCACCCGAGCGCGGAAATGCGGTGGCGAGAGTACGCTCCCGGAGCGTAGAGCCATTGGCTGACCAGGGTTGAGATTGCCCGCTCACTCCTGGTTACGAACCCGACAGCGGTCCTCGCCGATGCGTCTCAACCAAATGTGGACGAGCTCGTAGCCAGTTATTGGCAAATTCATCGGAGGTCCAAAGCCGGGCTACGGAGCAGTTCGCCGGCTCCAGGTTCTGCTGGCTCGCCTATCCCGATTACTGAGTCTACAAATACTATGGGCCGTATCGACTTGCAAAAACTCCCCACGCTGCAGGTCATTTTCTCCGGGCGTCGACGTCCCCCCGTATTCAG
>NZ_KB290507.1:0-33925 GCF_000282835.1 Pandoraea sp. B-6
ACGCTTCGAGCGTTCCCGCGCTGCCCCGCACGTCGGCGTGGCCGATCAACATCTCACCGGTAATTTGCATGCGTGGGCTCCTTAGCCTTCAACCTTCTTGATCAGCGCGTCGAGCATCTCGAGTTCGTTCGGCAGCAGGTCGGTCAGCGGCGCGCGCACCGGGCCGGCATCGCGACCGACGAGCTTCGCGCCCGCCTTGACGATACTCACGGCGTAGCCCGCGCGGCGGTTGCGGATTTCCAGGTACGGCAGGAAGAACGTGTCGAGCAGGCGGCCGATCGTGGCCTCGTCGTTCTCGCACACGGCGTGATAGAACGCCATGGCCGTCTTCGGAATGAAGTTGAAGACCGCCGACGAGTACACCGGCACGCCCAGCGCGCGGTAGGCGGCGGCATAGACTTCGGCCGTCGGCAGCCCACCCAGATAGGAGAAGCGGTCGCCCATGCGGCGACGGATCTGCACCATGCGCTCGATGTCGCCCACACCGTCCTTGAAGCCGATCAGGTTCGGGCACGTCTCGGCGAGACGCTCGAGTTGGTCGGCGCCGAGCTTCGAATTGGCGCGGTTGTAGACGATCACGCCGATGTTGACCGAACGGCAGACCTGTTCGACGTGAGCGGCGATCCCGTCCAGGCTCGCTTCGGTCAGGTAGTGGGGCATGAGCAGCACGCCCTTGGCGCCAAGACGCTCGGCTTCCTGAGCGTATTCGATAGCCAGACGCGTCGGGCCGCCGGCGCCTGCCAGAATCGGCACCTTGCCTGCGCAGGTGTCGACGGCCGTCTTGATCACGGCGCTGTAATCGCGCGGGGTAAGCGAGAAGAATTCGCCCGTGCCGCCCGCCGCGAAGAGCGCCGTCGCACCGAACGGCGCCAGCCACTCAAGTCGGGCCGCGTAACCACGCGCATTGAAGTCGCCGTTCGCGTCGAAGTCGGTGACGGGGAAAGACAACAAGCCGTCGGAGACGATCTGCTTGAGTTCTTGAGGTGCGGTCATGTCAAGAGTTCCTGTCGGCCACGGGGCCGGTTTCGATAAGGAAGAAAGAAGCTCAACCAGCGCTCGGCGCTGAGTTATATGTCATCGTATAACATGTGGCGAAATCGAACAAGAGGCTGTTGGAAAGAATGGCAGTGGGATTAACCCGTACAAAGCATGGAAGGGGGATTTCCCCGATTTATCCGGCAGACTTGAGGGGTACGCACAGCGCGAATCTAGATGTATGATGACACATGAGTGGCGGCATGCGCGACAACGTCGAAATTCGACGCCGTTATGCGCGCTGGCCGAGAGAGTCTTCAGCGTCGATGGTGTATCGCATGTGTGAACCCGTGCAGGCGCCGCATCTCATCGGAAAACAGGAAGGAGTGAGCAACATGGCATCAATGATGGACGCGGGGCGCACGGACGCCGCGGGCGAAGCCGGGTCTGGGACGAAGGATGTGCCGCGCTATATTCGGATGCAGCCGGACGACAATGTCGCCATCGTCGTGAACGACGGCGGTTTGCCTGCCGGTCGCCGGTTTGCCGACGGGCTAACGCTCGTGGACGCCGTGCCCCAGGGGCATAAGGTCGCGCTGACCGATCTGGCCGAAGGCGCGCCGGTGATTCGCTACGGTGTGGTGATCGGCTATGCGGCGCGCGCGCTGCCCGCAGGCAGCTGGGTCAACGAGCGCAATCTGGTCATGCCCGAGGCGCCTTCGCTGGATCGCCTGCCGATCAGCACACGGGTGCCCGCGTCACTGCCGCCGCTCGAGGGCTTCACGTTTCAGGGCTATCGCAACGCCGACGGCTCGGTCGGTACCCGCAACATTCTGGCGATCACGACCACGGTGCAGTGCGTGGCCGGCGTGGTCGAATTTGCCGTCAAGCGGATCAAGGAGACGTTGCTGCCTCAGTATCCGAACGTCGACGACGTTGTCGGGCTGGAACACACCTACGGCTGCGGCGTGGCCATCGATGCGCCGGACGCCGACGTGCCGATCCGCACGCTGCGCAACATCTCCACGAACCCGAATTTCGGCGGCGAAGTGATGGTCGTGAGTCTCGGTTGCGAGAAGCTTCAGCCCGAGCGCCTCTTGCCGGCGGGCAGTATTCCGATCGGCAGCGCCAATGCGGATGGCAAGCCCGATACCGTCTGTCTGCAAGACGACGCGCACGTTGGCTTCCTGTCGATGATCGATTCGATCCTGGCAACGGCGCGCACGCATCTGGAGCGGCTCAATGCGCGCCAGCGCGAGACGGTGCCGGCGTCGGAGCTGGTGGTGGGCGTGCAGTGCGGCGGCAGTGACGCGTTCTCCGGGGTGACGGCGAACCCGGCGGTGGGCTTCGCCACGGATTTGCTCGTGCGCGCGGGCGCGACGGTCATGTTTTCCGAAGTCACCGAGGTGCGCGACGGGATCGATCAACTCACCTCACGCGCGGCGACCCCGGAAGTGGCCGACGCGATGATTCGCGAGATGGCCTGGTACGACGCCTATCTCGAGCGCGGCCGCGTCGACCGCAGCGCCAACACCACGCCGGGCAACAAGCGCGGCGGGTTGTCGAACATCGTGGAAAAGGCGATGGGGTCGATCGTGAAGTCCGGCACGGGGGCGATTCACGGCGTGATCGCGCCGGGGGCGAAGCTTGATCGCTCGCGCCAGCGCGGGCTGATTTACGCCGCCACGCCAGCGAGCGATTTCATCTGCGGCACGCTGCAACTCGCGGCGGGGATCAACATGCACGTCTTCACGACCGGACGCGGCACGCCTTACGGGCTGGCCGAGGTGCCCGTCGTCAAGGTGGCGACGCGCTCCGATCTGGCCCGTCGCTGGCATGACCTGATGGATGTCGACGCCGGGCGCATCGCCACGGGCGAAGCCACCATCGAAGACGTCGGCTGGCAGCTCTTTCACCTGATGCTCGCCGTGGCGAGCGGCGAGAAGACCTGGGCGGAACGCTGGGGCCTGCACAACGCGCTCGTCCTCTTCAACCCGGCGCCCGTGACCTGACCCGGAGGCGCACTTCAGAGATCGGCTGGCGTTTGCGCCAGCCCGAACTCGAGCATGGCCGGGACAAAGCAATGATTGAGCGTGTCGCGCCGCGAGAGCTTCGCGAGCACATAGCGACGGAACGGCGTGAGCGTGGCCCAGTCGCCCACCGCGGGCGGCAGCAGATCGGCCAGTTCGCACTGCTTGAGCAGTCCCGGCGGCAACGCGTTCGTATCCTGCCAGGCGGTCGGCGCAGGGTCGACGCTGCGCGCCACCGCTTGCCCGAGATACTGGCTCGCCATCTCGTCGAGCCGCGCGGCAAAGTCCTCGTCGCCGGGCCTGCATGAGGCCAGCGCCTCGCGCGCCGCTTCGGGCAAGCGTTGCCAGTCGGCCAACGATAGATGTTGACCGTTGCGATCCAGATTGAAGCGAATCGCCATCGTGATGAATGTCAGGTTCTCGCAGGCTTCGATCTCGAAAACGAAGATCGGCAGACGCTGATAAAGATGCATGAGAGTCACTCCCCGGGGCGCAGCATCGAAAACAATCATGGTACTTCAAGAGGGCGCACTCTCGTGCGCTGCGCTGTGTCGCCCGCGTCGCTACGAGGAAGGCGTGCCGGCGGAACGTCGTATTCCGACATCAATCCCCTAGGTTCTTGGGAAAAGTCTTGAATTTGCGTGTTTGAGCGACGTTGTCCGCATTTGCCGTTCACGATGGCGACCGACGTCGAATCGTCGTCATCCCTCGGGGCGCGGACGGTCGTTCACGCCGCCCCCGCGGGGAGGCCGGAGGGCTATGGAGCGACGTGGTTTGCGCACTTCTAGAGCCTCCGTTCTTTTTCGTATCCCTAAGGGATTCCTATGGTAGATGTTTGGCCCGCAGGCGCCTGCGTTCATGCCCGGCATGGCATGCGCGGCTTGCGCGGCAGTCTTGCACGAGGCGCGGGCGTCCGCGCCATCCGATTTTCGAAAGGAGCCGACATGCCGTCCAATGCGCCGCCGTCACCGTTTCCTTTTCTTCCCGTCGTCCTGGAGTCGCCCGTCGGGGCGCAAGGTCGCGCGATGTCTTCGCCCGACGGGACCGCCTGCATGCCTGAGCCGGCGTCACGTCGGCTGGCGCGCGGCGCGCCGGACACGCCGCGTGGCAAAGGGCGAACCCCGCCCCGCCGTCGTTTGGGCGCCGTGCAGAACGTGCCGGGCCTGTCGCTGGGCGATGGGGGCGCGACGCTCCGCGTGGAGGTCGTCAGGCGTATCGATCCCGCGGGGGTGGCGCTGCTGGGGGCGATCGTCCGATGAGTGCCCCGATCGCGTCACCGGTCGCCACGCCTCTGCCCGCTGCGCCGGTCGCGTTGGCGGCGTACGACACGGCGGTATGGGTCATCGCGTCGCCGCATGCGCGATGGACGGTCGAGGCGCAGGCCGTCGTCGTGTCGTCGCACGAGGTGTCGTGCACGTTGCACGGCGCGCTTGCCGAAACCGCGATGTGGCTGGATCGTATGCGGCACGGTGTGCTGCTCGCCGAGGCGCCGTTGCCGGGCACCTGGCTCGCGATGCTGGTCGACGAAGCGCTGGTGCAGGTGTTGCCCGCCACGCAGGGCAGTATCGTGCCGGCGTTCGGGCGCATTTGCGACGATTGGGTGCGCGGCATTTTCGCCGCGCCATTCTGGACCCGCTTCCTGGCAGGCGAATCGAGCGACGTCCAGGTGCTGGCGTTTCTCGCGCAGCACTACCATCGCGCGGCGGGGGCGGATGTGCACAATCGCATGGCGGTCGAGCGCTGCACCGACGCGGCGCTGCGACCGATGCTGTTGCGCCAGTATCGCGAGCAGCGCGGACAGGCGACGATGCTTGCCGCCGGCCTCCTTCGCTGTGGCCCGGCGGCCCGCACCTTCCTCGACAGCGGTGCGTTCGATGCGACGCACGCGCTCATCGACTTCATCATTGGCGCGGCGGGCGACATGCCCGCCTACGTGGGGTGTTGCGCGCTCAGTCAGGCGCCGGCAGCGGTGCGTGCGGCCAGCGAGATCGAGGCGCAGTTCGACGCGCTCGCGCAGCGGTATCCGTCGGCTGCCGAAGGGTTCGCGGCCGTCGGAGCGCACGCGCGGCAAGACGCGAGTGTCTGCGGCGGGACCCCGTTGCTCGCGCAGTGGGTGGAGGAGGCGGGCGAGCCCGATGCGGCGTCGCGCTTGCGCATGCTGCGCGGGGCGCACGGTGTGGCGGCGGCCTATCGGGTCATGTTCGACACGTTGCATCGTCTGGACGACGATATCTGAGGTCGGCGCGCGGGTCATGCCCCCGAATGGGGCATGCGACTCGTATAATGGCGTCCGAACGGCGGGGGGCGGGGGGGCCTGCGAGCCGTCTGCCCCCTGACCATGACAACCCAACTCGCCTACCTTGCCGCGCTCGGTGCTGCCCTTTGCTGGGCCTTCAGCGGCATGATCGCCATTACGCCCGTGCGCCGGGCCGGTTCCTTCCCGTTCAATTACGCCCGCATGCTGCTCGTCTTCGCGATGCTGCTCATCGCGGTGGCGGTGCAGCGTGGCTGGCCGTCGCTTACGCTGGAACAGTGGCTGCGACTCACGGCGTCGGGGCTGATCGGCATTCTCGTGGGCGACACGATTCTCTATACGTCGCTCGGCCGTCTCGGGCCCCGCCGCAACTCCATCGTCTTCGCGACGAACGCCCCGATGACCGCCGTGCTCGGCTATGTTTGGCTCGGCGAGGCACTGGGCTGGCGTGCGGTGATCGGGGTGGCGCTGGTCACGACGGGCGTGGCGCTCGCCGTCGCGTTCGGTGGCCGGCGCGAGGATGCTCATCACTGGGAGTCCGTGCGTGGCGATGTGCGCGTGGGCGTCGCCATCGGGCTGGTGGCGGCGCTGTGTCACTCCGTGGGAACGCTCATCGCCAAACCGGTCATGGCCGCCGGCGTCGATCCGGTGAGCGCGTCGGCGGTGCGTGTGGGGGTGTCGGCGCTCGGGCTGACGATACTCGCCGCGCGGCGCGGGCGTGACCTCTTCTCGGCCTTCACGCCGGGCACGCTCGCGCTCACGGCGGCGTCGGGCTTCGTCGGCGTGGCCGTCGGCATGACGCTGCTGCTCTACGGCATGGGCCACGGCAACACCGGCGTCATTGCGACGCTCTCGGCGACCACGCCCGTCGTGGTGTTGCCGCTGATGTGGATTCGCACCCGGCAGCGTCCGGCGGCAGGCGCCTGGTGGGGGGCGTTGATCGCGAGCGCGGGCGTCGCGTTGATCTTCAACCGGTGAGCGGAGACGGGCGGCAACACGGGGGCCGCTCAGGTGCCGCCTCGCGCTCAGCGCGTGAGGGGCGGTTGCAGGGGGTCGGAATGCTGACGCGATGCGTCGGTCGTCATGCCGGACGGCGGTGCTTGCGGCGCAACGGCCGGGCGAGGCAGGTCCGGCGTCAGCAAACGCCGCAGCCAGGCCGCAAGCCGTTCGAAGACGCCTGGATCGTCGTTGAACAACTCGGGGCGCAGGACTCGCAGGTAGTCGAGAATCTGTTCGGCCTCCTGAGCACCAACCGACCCGTAGATCACCGCCAGATCGAGGAGTGCACGCAGTTCGCCGAGTCGCTCGCGCGCTTGCAGTGAGCGGGCCGTTTCCACGCTGCGCTTGGCGTCGAACACGCGCTCGCGCAGCACGGAGGCGGCGCGCCACGCGGGCGTCTGCAACGACGCTTCCAAGGCGCGGAGGTCTTGGGCAGAGCTGACGATCTGTCCCGCGAGCGATTCCACGATGCGTTCCTCGCCCTTCGCTTCGCGCACGATACCTTCGGCCCAGCGGCTCGCCTGACGCGACATGTCCTCGCGCGTCCATTCGGGGCGAGAGACGAAATAGAAGCCGTGTTGACGCGCCTGGTTCAGGATGATCGAGACGACGTCCGGGAACTGCTTGTCGAACGTGCGCTTGGCCCACGCGTAATGCCCCCCGGCGAGCAATTGTGCGACGGCGGCTTCGGTGAGCGGAACGGTGCTGTCGAGCAGGCGGGCGCGCAGGAAGTCGTCGAAGGGCGGTGGCGTGAAGTGACGGTCCACGGCGGCGGAAATGCGCACGAACGCGTCGAAGTCTTTCTTCAGATCCGCCAGCGCGATGTCGGAGAGGGTTAGCGAAATGCGGCTCATCGTGACCGACCCCAAGGCGCCGTCGCGACGACGCAAAGCCGACGCGCGAGCGAGTGCGCGTTAGCCAGTCGAGTGTCTGTGCCAGTGCCGCGAGCCGCAGGTGTTACTGCCGAAGCTCGTGCCACGTGCATCCCCATTGCGCGTGAAGTCATGTGCAGCGATACGTGTCAACGGTGCGCCGCGGTCATGGCCGCGCGCTGTGAAGATGGCCCTTGAGGGGACACAGGCGGACGTCCCGGCGTGTCGGATCCCATGGCGTTCATGGCGGCAATGCTAGCCTAATCCTGGCTAGCGATCCCCGCGTCTCCACCGTCTCCCCAGGAAATTCACATTTCGCATGGCGGACAGCAGGCGTCTGCATGCATCAACGGCATGGTGACGTCAAAACTTTAGCGATAAGGGCCGGATTTTTTGCGCGGCGTCGTGCGCGGGTCAGCTTCCCGCCGCGGGGCGCAGCAGATAGACGGCGAAGCGCGCGCGGGCATCGAGCCAGACGCGCTCGACATCCCACCCCGCGGAGCTTGCCAGGGCGCGGAACTCCGTCTGACCGTACTTGTACGAGTTCTCGGTGTGAATGGACTCGCCTGTCATGAAGTCGAAGCGATGGCCCAGCACGCTCGCGCGGAAAGGGCGCTGGGCGACGAGATGCATTTCGATCCGACTGGCGGCCGCGTTGAAGCGGGCTTCGTGACGGAAGGCGTCGAGCGGCAGGTCGCCGTCGAGTTCGCGATTGATGCGCGTGAGCACGTTCAGATTGAACTGCGCGGTGACGCCGCGCGCGTCGTCGTAGGCGGGCAGCAGCACGGCGGCGTCCTTGCAGGCATCCACGCCGACGACCATCCGGCGGCGCGGGCCGAGCATCTTGCCGACGTGGGCAAGAAAGGCGGCGGCCTGTCCGGGCGCGAAATTACCGATCGTCGAGCCGGGAAAGAAGCCCAGGCGCGGCCCTTGGGTGGTCTGCAACTGCGGCGGCAGGCGAAACGGCCGGGTGAAGTCGGCGCGCACCGGCAACATGGGGATGCCCGGGCAGCGGCGGGCCAGCGTGGCGACGGCGTCGTCGAGGAAGTCGTCGGCGATGTCGACGGGCACATAGGCGCGCGGCGTGACCAGCGCGTCGAGCAGCAACGGCGTCTTGCGACTCGAGCCGCTGCCGAATTCGACGACGACGGCGTTCGGGCCAATGACGTCGGCAATCGCGGCGGCGCATTCGCCGAGCAGCACCGTTTCGGTGCGTGTCTGGTAATACTCGTCGAGGCCGGTAATCGATTCGAATAGTTCGCTGCCGAGCCGGTCGTAAAGCCAGATGCTGGGCAGCGACTTGGGCGTGTGGCCGAGACCGGCGAGCACGTCCGCCGCGAACGCATTTTCCGGCAGCGACGGACAAACGAACGGCGTGGCTTGGGGGGCTTGCGACATCAGCGATCCTCCGCGAGCCTCAGGCCGCAGAACTGCCAGCGCTGATGCGGGTAAAAGAAGTTGCGATACGTGGTGCGTGCATGTCCCGGCGGCGTGGCGAGCGAGCCGCCGCGCAGCACGAATTGTCCGCACATGAATTTGCCGTTGTATTCGCCGACGGCCCCCGCCGCCGGTCGGAATCCCGGATAGGCGACGTAAGGGCTGGCCGTCCATTGCCATACCGGGCCGAAGCGTTGCGCCATGGCGGGTTGCGAAGCGGGCGACACGGTTGCCGCGACCTCCCACTCGTGTTCGGTCGGCAGACGCTTGCCGGCCCATCGCGCGAAGGCGTCGGCTTCGAAATAGCTTACGTGCCGCACGGGCGCGTCGTCGTCGATCGGTTGCATGCCGGCGAGCGTCATCGACTGCCATTCGCCGTTGTGCAACTCCCAGTACAGCGGATGTCCCCACCCTTCGCGTTGCACCGTCGCCCAACCGTCGGACAACCAGAGTCCCGCCGTGCGATAGCCGCCGTCGTCGATAAACGCGCGCCACTCCCCGTTCGTCACCACGCGCGAGGCGATCGCGAAGGGGCGGAGCAAGATGTCGTGGGCAGGGGTTTCGCAGTCGAATGCAAAGGGTCCGCTCGATTCGCTCTCGTGCCCGACGCGATGCTGGCCACCGCTGTGGGCAATCCATTGCAGCGGCCCGGCGATGTCGCCGGCGCAGGCCGGTTGGCGATGCGCGGGACGCAACGGATTTTGCGCGAACAGATGCAGCAAGTCGGTGTGCATCAGCTCCTGGTGCTGTTCCTCGTGATGCAGGCCGAGGGTGACGAGTGCGTGAACGTCGGGCGGGAGATCGGCATGCAGCAGGCGCTCGTGCATGGCGGCGTCGACATGGCGCCGATAGCGCAGCACGTCATCGAGCGTGGGGCGAGAGAGCAAGCCGCGTTGCGGGCGCGGATGGCGCGGACCGGCGGCCTCGTAATATGAATTGAAGAGATAGGCGAAGCGCGGATCGTAGGGGCGGTAGTGGCGGCCCGACAGGGCGCCGGACTCGCTCAGCAAGAAGGTTTCGAAGAACCATGTGGTGTGCGCGAGATGCCACTTGATGGGGCTGGCGTCGGGCATCGACTGCACGGTGGCGTCGGCGTCGGAGAGGTCTTGCGCAAAGGCGACCGAGGCGGCGCGCACGGCATCGTAGCGCGCCACGGCTTGCGACGTACAACAGGGGAGGGCCATGGGGACACGCCGTGTTGTGAAACGTGCTGCCTATTGTAGACCCGTTGCTTGCCCCTCGTGTGTCACCGGGCATCGCGTCGGCGAGGTCACGACTGCCCGTTGCCGGTGGGGCCGTGGAGTTCGTGTTCGAGACGCACGACTTCCTGCGCGACGAGTGCGATGGCGTTGCGAATTTCCATGAGCGCGGTGTAGAGCGCTTGCGCGTTCTGGGGGGATTGCAGGGCGAGGTCGCGGGCGGCGGCTTCGATGGCGTCCAACGACAGGGCGATGCGGTCGAGATTCTCCAGCATGGGGCGATCTCCGATGGCGCGCGCAGCGCGTGCGTAGCCCTATGATACCCAACTGACGTATCTCGGTGGGGATGTTAGAATGCGTGCCCTTGCCGGGGTGATGCGTTTGGTGAACACCGCGGACTCGGAATCTGTTGTGCCGAGCCTTTCCCGCCGCGGATGCGGCGCCGGAAGGCCAATGATGACAGGGATTTGCGAGCATCCGAGATGTAGCGTCATGGCTTGTCTTGGTAGCTGGGCGCCATCCAGGCGCCAGTGAAAAGCAGAAGGACAGATCACTCACGCCCGAGTGGTGAAATTGGTAGACACAAGGGACTTAGACAATTTGAGCCTTCGGGGGGAAACGCCCGAAGTGACGCCCGTCAAAGTCGGCGAAATCCCTGGATGCTTCGGCATCCGAGTCAACGCCGAGCCAAGCCCAAACTTCAAGATTGGGAAGGTGTAGAGAGCAGACGGCGGGCACCTACGGCCGCAAGGCTATGGTGAAGGCGTGCTCCAGACCACGAACAGTGCAAACGCGCTGGCGGCGAAAGTCGAAGTGGTAAGAAAATCCCTCGACCTAACGGTCGTGCCGGTTCGATTCCGGCCTCGGGCACCATCCAGAGCCGCCCCTGTTTGCGCAGGAGCGGCTTTTTCGTTCCGCGGACGGCGACTCGGCGAGCTTGACCACTTGCATCCTTCATTCCCGGCCATGAAGGCTTGCAGTCTGTGCGGAATCGGCGTCGCCGCGTCGACGGTCTCGCCATAGGTCTGCGCACGCAACGCGACATAGCGGTCGAGGTCGGCCTGGAGGTCAGCCGGGCACAGATGGGGCCGCGCCGTCAGCCGGCGCTGTCCGGCGAAGCCAGACGGCATCCGCCTGGCGTTGTATGCGCTCAGACCGGCGCCATGCCGCCGTCGACGAACAGGTCAACGACATTGACGCGAATACCGCGATCCCTCAGATCCTGCGCGCGCCGCACCAACGCATTGTGCGTGATTAGTCGAACTTAAAGAGCCGTGCCGGCGTCTCGACCAATACGACTCGTCGATCGTCATCGTCAGGAAGGAGCTCGTGGATGAGCGCGTAGGCGTTCTCGAAACGGCGGTCATGTTCGAACTGCGTGTGCGGCCAGTCGCTTCCCCAAACGAGCCGCTCCAAGCCAAACGCCGTCCTGAGCAGCGGCGTCGCGGCGCGCGCTACGGCGACGCCGGCTTCGCCAGCGCCATTGCGGTATGCGCCGGACAGCTTGACCCATACGCGGCGGGACGTCGCAAAGCCGAGCAGATCGCGGAACCCCGGATCCGCGACACCAAGCGCTGGATCCGGGCGCCCGAAATGATCGACCACGACGTTGATGCCGTGAGCGACGAGCGTCGGCACAACGCGGCGAAGCCTGCAGGCTTCGCAATGCACTTCGACTTGCCATCCGAGTGCGGCGATGCGCGGCAGCAAGGTTTGCCAGGCTTGCGTTGCCCAATTGGGATCCGGCGCGCCGAACAGGTTGAGCCGGATTCCGACGACGCCGCCACGAGCAAGGGCATCGAGATGCGCTGAATCGGCCGCGGCCTGCACCGGGGCGATCACAGCGATGCCACGCAAGCGGTGGCGTTCCTGGGCGAGCGCTGCAAGGAGATAGCGGTTGTCGGTGCCAAGGAAGCTCGGTTGCACGAGTACGCCATGGGCGATCCCGTGTGTGCCGAGCTGCGCGAGATACGCGCTCAGCAGTGCGTCGTAGTTCGGCGCGTAGCGCCGTTCGCCTGCGAGCGGAAGATCTCGCGTGAAAACGTGCGCATGCGTGTCAATTGCCAATACCGTCTGTTGGGGCGTATCGTATCCGCCGGTCGCGGCGGTCGGGGTAGGCATTGCAGGAAATTCCTTTTCAGGGCCCGGCGCAAGCGCCGGGGGTGGGGTCGTCTCGCCATCGCCAACGTGCCCGTTGGCGTGGCATTGGCAACGTTGGCGGCCGTCATTCAACGGGGGGCCGCTTCTCCGTGCTGATCGCTCAGTGACGTCATGGGCAGATGTTCGGCGAGCGCGCGCCCGCGCGTCTCAGGTAGCATCAGGACGGCCAACGCGACGATCGAGTAGGCGATTCCCGCATCGATTCCGATGGCGAAACCAAGCGAGGTTGTGGCGGCAAGGTGGCCTACCATGACCGGAAATGCGGCCGACGCCACGCGTCCGAAGTTGTAACAGAATCCGACGCCCGTGCCCCGCATGCCGCGCGGGTATAACTCGTTGAAGAGGGCCCCCATGCTCGCAGGAATGCCTGCGGCAAAAAAGCCGAGCGGGAAGCCAAGAAACAGCATCGCCGTGTTGCCGAGCGGCGCGAACAGGTAGACGACGACCGTGGCGACGCAGCATACCGAGAACAACAAGATTGTGCCGCGTCGCCCGATACGGTCGAGCAGGTGCGAGCTCGCGATGCAGCCGCAGAAGAATGCCGCGATGATGACGGCCAGAAAACCACCCGTGCTCAGGACGGACAGGTGACGCTCCGTTTTGAGATAGGTCGGTAGCCACGTCATGAGTGCGTAGTAGCCACCGTGCGCACCGACGCCGAGCAGTGCGCCGATCAGTGTCATGCGCAGCAACTGCGGCGAAAAGATGCCGACGAGCGGTGTGCTGTCGCCAGTCGCTACGGGGCGAGTGCGCGGTACCTCGGGCTCCTTGATGTGGCGGCGCACATACACGACGAGCAGCGCCGGCAGCACACCGAGGGCAAACATTGCGCGCCACGCAAGGTGTGCGGGTGCGAAGGAGAAGAGCAACGTATAAAGCAGCACGGCGGCCGCCCAGCCTACGGCCCACGCGCTCTGCACGGTCCCCATTGCCTTGCCGCGATGCTCTGGACGAATCGATTCGGCCATCAGTACCGCGCCGGCCGCCCATTCGCCGCCGAAGCCAAAACCTTGTAGCGTCTTCAGTACGATGAACTGCGGGAACGATTGGGCAAACGCGCTCGCGAACGTAAAAAACGAGAAGAACAGAATCGTGATCTGCAGCGTGCGCACACGCCCGATCCTGTCGGCGAGTGCGCCGGCAAGCCAGCCGCCGAGCGCTGACGCCACGAGCGTGGCGCCGCTTACGAATCCGGCTTGTGTCTTGTCGATCGCCCATTCGGCAATGATCGCCGGAATGACGAGGCTGAACATTTGCACGTCCAGCGCGTCGAGCGCCCAGCCGCCGAAGCACGCCCAGAACGTGCGTTTCTCTTGCGGTGATACCGTTTTGAACCAGTTGAACATGAGGGGTCTCCTTGTTGGAATGGCAGCGTCCGCTTCAGCGGATCTCCACCTGATACGTAAATTCGCTCGCCGGCCCGCGAGACCGGCGCCATTCCAGTGGCCGCCTGTCGAAGCTGTACGCGACGCGCTCAATCACGACGACAGGCGTGTGCGCATCGACGCGCAGCAGCCTCGCCTGCATCGGGTCGACGGTCTCTACCGTAAGCGTCTCGGTCGCCGATGCGATGACCTGGTTGCAGTGCGATTCGTAGACGGGATAAAGGAGGTCGCCGATATCCTCGGTCTTGAGTTGGACAAACGCCTCAAAGGGCGCGTACGGCAACCAGATCTCCTCCACGAGGATCGGCTGGTCGTCGATGAGACGCAGCCGCGACATGTGAATCACCTCGGCGTTCGGCTCGATCTGCAATGTTGTCGACACGGCCGAAGGCGCTTTCGTGATTTCGCGCGTCAGGATGCGACTGGACGGGATGCGCCGTTCGCCCTGCCGACTCTGGAAACGAAAGAAGCGAAATAGCGATCCGTCGAAACTAGCCCGCCGCACGAAGGTTCCACGGCCCTGAAAACGTTCGAGCATGCCCTCGGTCACGAGGACATCGATGGCTTTACGCACCGTTCCAATGGCAACACCGTAGGTACGCGAAAGTTCCTGTTCTGTCGGAATGGCTTCGCCAGGGCGCCACCGGCGCTGGGCAATTTGCGCCGTTAGCTCATCGCGCAGGCGCTGGTATCGGGGCAGGCGGTCGTCGGCTTGCATGGTTGATTCCGTTAGTCAACTAAACATATATATGATTGGTTGAAATGCCATTCGGCACAACCCGGGAAGACCCGTATTCTCGAAAGAGGGGGGCGGATCGTGGCGCTTTCTGCGTGCCGCCGCTTCGACGTCCCCCCGTATTCAGTAGCATCCGGCTTTAGAGTCCGGGGGTTAATCGAGCACGACCCCATCGCTGGTAGGCGTCTCATGTCGAGATCCACAGCACAGTACCCCCATCGTCTCCCGCCGTAGCCGGCCGTCGCGGCACGAAACCCGCCTCACCGTTCCTGTCATCCGCAACGTGATGAGGTCGCGTTCATGCGCAACCGGTGCGATGGCGCCGGCATTCGGATCCATGGATTTCATCCGTGCCATCTTTGCGACCAGCGTCGCTCACGGTGCGTCGCCAAAGCCGAGCGCGAACGCATGATCGCGCACATCGGCAGGCCAACCAGCGACCAGTTCTCCAAAGCGCGCGCGATCGTCCGCGAACAACGCTCGCGCCACTTCCTCGAAGCCGGGTAGATCGCCGGCCAACGCCGACATGAAGTGGTAGGCGCGCTCGTGAGAGGCGCGGCGATTGTCACGTTGGGCGTTGGCGCGACGCGCGTCTTCAACCAGCTTTCGGAGCGCAACCGATGCCCCTCCGGGCTGCTTAGCGAGCCAATCCCAATGGCGTGGCAACAGCGTGACCTCACGCGCGATGACGCCGAGCTTCGGCCGCCCCCGGCCGCGTGCTTCGCTCTGCGCCACCGTGCTGTCGGCGCCGTCGGTGTCGTCGGTGTCGTCGGTGCCGTTGGGGTATGGCGCATCGGATGCCGCCAGCGCGAAGCGCGCGGTGATGTCGTCGTCAGTGCCGCGCGTGTCGATGTCGATCGAGCGCCCAGTCGCGTTGTCGAAGATCAGCACAGGCGTCTGGGGAGCCTTTTCCACGGCATGCTTTACCGCAAGCGCGACGGCAGCAAGCGAGCCTGAGGCGATGCATCGTTGACCCACGAAGGCGATGTGGGAGGGAAGCGTCGAAGGCGTCATGGTATTCAGCCAGGTTGTGAGGATTGCAATTTATACCCGGATAAAATAATCGTCAATATTATCCGGGTATAAATATGATGCTGACCGTCAAACGAATGCAGCGGTACGCGTAGGCGATGCCGACCATGAGATTCCTGCCGGCGGTTATCCAAGCGGCAGGTCGTCAGCGCACAAAGCATTGGCTTCCGCAGCATGCTGGGGGCGCTGACCGAGTCGACGTGTGTTGAGCCGGTCGCGCGGGGCGGACGTCAACGCGTGGGGAGCGCTCAATCCGACCGCCCGGCGAGTGTCCCGATTCCGACAGTAGTCCATCCGAGCCTGCGCAACGTGGGCTGACTTTTTTAGATATCGAAAATTTAAAGAATCCGCATTTCTGATAGTTGTGCGCGCGCAAGAATAGCGGTGCCGTGCGGCCACTTCGGCAACGTTTCCGAGTGGCTTGTCGCGACGGCATTCAACCGCAAACCACAGCTACACAGGAAAAAACATGCAACTCCAAAACCACCCGTCATGCAGGCCTTTCTACGAAGCCGGGGACATGTCGCAAATGGCCGCATTTTATGAGGAAGGCCGAAACATCATGTGGATGATGCTCCGTGCCGCCCCCCGCCCGTGTTTCAATCAGGGGCTTCTCACCGAGATCATGCACCTTGCCCGTACGGCGCGGGAATCCGGGCTGCGCATCGATTTTTGGGTCACGGGATCGCTGGTGCCCGAGCTTTTCAACGTTGGCGGAGATCTTAGCTTCTTTGTCGATGCGATCCGCTCCGGCAAGCGTGACATGCTGATGGCGTATGCGCGGTCGTGCATCGATTGCATCTGGGAGATGTACAACGGCTACGGCACCGGTGCGATCTCGATCGCGATGGTCGAGGGCAGCGCGCTCGGCGGCGGACTCGAGGCGGCGCTCGCGCATCACTTCGTGCTTGCGCAGAAAGGCGTGAAGCTCGGTTTTCCGGAGATCGCGTTCAATCTGTTCCCCGGCATGGGCGGATATTCGCTCGTCGCACGCCGAGCCGGCATGCGCGTGGCGGAGGAACTGATCAGTACCGGAGAGTCGCACGTGGCCGAGTGGTTCACGGAAAAGGGGCTTGTCGACCAGCTATTCGAGCCCGGCGACGCGTTCCTCGCGACACGCACGTTTATCGACGTGATCCGGCCTAAGCTGAATGGGATTCGCGCGCTGATCCGCGCGCGTCAACGCGTGCTGCCCCTGGATCGCTCGGAGCTGATGGACATTACCGAGGACTGGGTTCGGTCGACGTTTACGATCGAGACGAAGGATCTCGCCTATATGGAGCGACTGGTGATGATGCAGAACCGCCGCGTTTCCAAGCTCCGCACGGTATCTTGAGGCACAACGGCGGTAAAGTGATGTAGCGAATCGAGAAGGCTCAGGCGATAAGCCTGAGCTTTCTTTTTTCGATGATCCAAGCCTCGAGATCGTGTGCTGGCATCGGCTTCGCGTAGAGGTAGCCTTGCGCACGTTCGATCCCGGCCTGCCGCAGGAATGCCGCCTGGGCGTCGGTCTCGACCCCTTCCGCCACCACCGAAAACCCCAGCGCCTTGGCCAACGTGAATACTGACGACACGAGCGCCTGGGCATTCGTGTCGCTGTCGACGCTGGTCACGAAACTGCGGTCGAGCTTGATCACATCGAATGGCAGGCGCGCGAGCTGCGCAAGTGACGAATAGCCGGTGCCGAAATCGTCGAGATAAATCCGTGCGCCGAGCTTTCGGAACTGCTCCATCAGACTGAGCACCCGGTCCTCGTCCTCGATGAAGCAGCTCTCGGTCAACTCGACGTCGAGCAGGCCGGGCTTCAGACCGACGCTGTCGCAGATCTCGCCGAAGTGATTTGCGACATTCAGGTCGCTCAATTGACGCGCGGACACATTGATCGAGACGCGCATGTTCAGGCCCTTCGCTTGCCACTGAACGGCCTGTTTCGCTGCCGCTTCCATCACCCAGCGTCCGAGTGATCCGATCAGGCCGAATTCCTCGGCATGGCGAATGAATTCGACAGGCCCCACCAGTCCGCGCTCCGGCGATTGCCAGCGGATCAATGCCTCGACACTTTGTATGTCGCCCGTCGCGATGTCGACGAGCGGCTGATAGTGCAATACGAACTGCTTTTCCTCGAGCGCCTTGCGAAGATTGGTATCGAGCCACATGGCCTTCGCGACCTTCTGGTTCATTTCCTGAGTGAACACCCGATACGTCCGCTTTCCGGCTTCCTTCGCAACGTACATTGCCGTATCGGCGTTGCGGATGAGGGTTTCCATGGTGTCGCCATGTTGCGGATGCAGCGTGATGCCGATCGAGCAACTGGTATAGACCTCCATCACGTCCAGGCGAACCGACGTCTCGAACCGGTCGATGATCGTCTTCGCGGTGTCTTCGAGCATGGCGAGCGTTGCGTGCTCGAACAGCACCAGGAATTCGTCGCCACCGAGACGCGCGAGCGTTGCACATTCGGGCAGGCAGTTCCTGACGATCGCGGACACTTGGGTCAGTAGACGGTCGCCGGTCACATGTCCATAGTGATCGTTGACGTGCTTGAAGTTGTCGAGATCGAGAAACAGGATGCCGACCTGCCGTGGGGTGTCATCCGGGCCGCCAGCTAGCGCGGCGCGGATCATCTCGGTGACGGCATGGCGGTTCGGCAGCCCGGTCAGCACGTCGGTATTCGCAAGCTCGGTCAGGCGCTGCTGTGCGTTGCGCTCCTCGGTGATATCGACGCCCGAGCAAATCAGGAACCGCTCGTCGAGTCCGCTGCCGCTCTGCACGAACTTATTGCGAAACTGATACAGGCGCGGGCCGTTGACCGTATTGATGAAGCGCTCGACAGCGAATGGCTTGTCGTTTTCGAAGAAACCCGTGATGTTCGTGCTCGACTTCTTGCCTTGCTCTTCGGTCATGAACAGATCGAAGGCGCTCCTGCCAATGACGTCTTCCTCGCGTTTGCCCAGTACTTCTTCGGCGAGCCGATTGAAGCGCTGCAGGATGCCGTGCCGGTTGAGGACCACGACGAGCGAATTGACTTCGGAGACGACCTGCTCGGCAAAGGCAAGACCGTGCGCGAGGTCGCGCGCGACGGAGCGAGTATCCGAGTAGGCGGAGGCGGTGCCGGCCCAGGTGGTCGCATCGAGCTTTTTGCCAACCATGTGCAGGCGAAGCGGATGGCCAAACAGGGCGATCTCGAGTTCGAAGGACGAGGTGACGCCAGTCAGGCTGCGAATCGTGGCGGCCTGCGCGGCATCGAGCGCGATGCTGATGTTCGTCAAGCCGCGAACCGCGGAAAGCTCGAGTGCGTTGCTGTCGATGCCCAGGCGCCAGTATGGGCTCTGTGTGCCGAGGTGGACTTCGAGGACTTCACTGTCGTTTTCGTCATGCATGGACGAGACCCGCCTTTAAACCGCATAAGTTAGACGGCGCTCCATGACGGATGCCCATCGACGCGCCTCGCCATACGTTGCGCCATTCGCGGCAAAGCGCGATGCGCATCTGTTCTCGCCGGCTGGCGTCCCGGCTTGCGCCGACCGGGCGGTCGCATGGGGTGCATTGAACGATTACGTGTCGGTCATCTTATCAAAAGATGACTATGGGTTTCAATGTTCATACCTAACCAGTGACGTTCGCGTGCGGTCGGTGCGCTTCCCCCCTCATCGTCGGCAATAAACGGACATTATCGAACCCGAACGCCAATCTGGTGGAAGTCGTATTTCAAACGCGCGTCAGCGAGTACTGCTTTGCTTTACCCATTGTCACGGCCCCACGTGGTGCATGACGCCTTCCCGCAGCCCCCGGAACCGCTGCCGCGCTGACCTTCGCCGAATCTGGTACTTTTTGGTATCTGCGCCCGGATGCAGATCCGATCGTCTGATTTCATGCAACGTATGGAGCGAGAAATGGAAAGCAAAAGCGCGAGTGCTTCTGGCAAGTGCCCGGTGATGCATGGCAGTGCCACGTCGGCGGAGATGTCCCACATGGATTGGTGGCCCAAGGCGCTGAACCTTGACATCCTGCATCAGCACGACAGCAAGACCAACCCGATGGGGGCGTCGTTTCACTATCGGGACGCCGTCAAGACGCTCGACGTCGATGCGCTCAAAAAAGACCTCAAGGCCCTGATGACCGACAGTCAGGACTGGTGGCCGGCGGACTGGGGGCACTACGGCGGCCTGATGATCCGCATGGCCTGGCACTCTGCAGGCACCTATCGCATCGCCGACGGGCGAGGCGGCGGCGGCACGGGCAATCAGCGATTCGCGCCGCTCAACTCCTGGCCGGACAATGCCAATCTCGACAAAGCCCGTCGTCTGCTGTGGCCGATCAAGAAGCAGTACGGCAACAAGCTGAGCTGGGCGGACCTGATCATTCTCGCCGGCACGCTGGCTTACGAATCGATGGGGTTGAAGACCTTCGGCTTCGGCTTCGGACGTGAAGATATCTGGCATCCGGAAAAGGATATCTACTGGGGATCCGAAAAGGCGTGGCTCGCGCCCACCGACAACCCGAACAGCCGCTACTCCGGCGAACGTGATCTGGAAAACCCGCTGGCGGCAGTCATGATGGGGTTGATCTATGTGAACCCGGAGGGCGTCGATGGCAAGCCCGATCCGCTGAAGACCGCGCGTGACGTGCGCGAGACCTTCGCGCGCATGGCGATGAACGACGAGGAAACGGTCGCCCTGACCGCTGGGGGCCACACCGTTGGCAAGACGCATGGCAATGGCAACGCGGCCAATCTCGGCCCGGCGCCGGAAGGTGCGGATGTCGACGCGCAGGGGCTGGGCTGGATCAACGCGGTCAGCCGTGGTGTGGGGCGCGACACGGTCACCAGTGGCATCGAAGGGGCCTGGACCACGCACCCGACGACGTGGGACGGCGGCTATTTCGACATGCTTCTCGGCCATGAGTGGGCGTTGCAGAAGTCGCCCGCCGGCGCGTGGCAGTGGGAGCCGGTCGACATCAAGGAAGACGCCATGCCCGTGGATGTCGAAGATCCGTCGATCCGCCGCAAGCCGATCATGACCGACGCCGACATGGCCATGAAGATGGATCCGGCATACCGGAAAATCTCGGAACGGTTCCATCAGGATCAGGCGTATTTCTCGGAAGTCTTCGCTCGCGCATGGTTCAAGCTGACGCACCGCGACATGGGCCCGAAGTCCCGCTACCTCGGCCCGGATGTGCCGAAGGAGGACTTGATCTGGCAAGACCCGGTTCCCGCGGGCCGCAAGGATTACGACGTGGCTGCGGTGAAGGCAAAAATCGTCGCCAGCGGCCTCGGCATCGCCGATCTGGTGGCGACGGCGTGGGACAGCGCGCGCACCTTCCGAGGTTCCGACAAGCGCGGCGGCGCCAACGGCGCACGCATTCGTCTGGCACCGCAGAAGGATTGGGAAGGCAACGAGCCGGTGCGTCTGGCCAGCGTGTTGGCCGTGCTGGAGAAGATCGCGGCCGAGACGGGCGCCAGCGTGGCCGATGTGATCGTGCTGGCCGGTAACGTCGGTGTGGAGCAGGCGGCCAAGGCGGCGGGTGTTCACGTCACCGTGCCTTTTGCACCGGGGCGTGGCGATGCCACGCAAGCGCAAACCGATGTGGCGTCGTTCGACGTCCTGGAGCCTGTGGCGGATGGGTTCCGCAATTGGCTGAAGCAGGCATATGTGGTGAGCCCGGAGGAACTGCTGCTCGATCGCGCCCAGTTGATGCGGCTGACGGCGTGCGAAATGACGGCCTTGATGGGCGGCATGCGCGTACTGGGCACCAACCACGCGGGCACCCGGCATGGCGTGCTTACGAACCGCGTTGGCGCATTGACGAATGATTTCTTTGTCAATCTGACCGACATGGCGAACCTCTGGAAGCCCGCGGGCAACAATTTATACGAAATCCGCGATCGCAAGTCCGGCGAAGTGAAATGGACGGCCACGCGTGTCGATCTGGTCTTCGGCTCGAACTCGGTGCTGCGGGCCTATGCGGAGGTCTACGCACAGGACGACAATAAAGAGAAGTTTGTGCAGGACTTCGTCGCCGCCTGGACGAAGGTCATGAACGCCGATCGGTTCGACCTGGCGTAATTCCCGATGGGGCGTCCCCCGCAGCCCGGGCACGGCTGCGGGGGGCGTTCAGACACCGTGCGAGCGGATGAGCGGATAAATCAGCACGCCAATGATCGCCGCCGCCAAGACAACCACCGGCTCCGGCAGACGTTTGAAGCGCCATAACAAGGCGATGGTCACGACCGCCATCAGCAGCGTGGGCCAGTCGACGATCGAGCGGCGTGCGATGACAAGGACCGATCCCGTGATCGCGCCTACGGCTGCTGCTGTGATGCCGTCGACGAAGGCCCGTATCGCGGGCAGCTTGCCGTACTTCTTGAAGTACGGCGCCGGCAGCACAGTAAAGAGATAGCAGGGGAGAAACGTGCCGAGCGCGGCAACGCACGCCCCCGTCAATCCAGCCACGAGATAACCGATAAAGCCGACAGTAATGACAACGGGCCCCGGTGTGATCATCGCCACCGCGACGGCGTCGACGAACTGCTTGTCGTTGAGCCAGTGGTGCTCGGTGACCACCCCGCCATATAGAAACGGCACGATGGCGAGTCCCGAGCCGAACACGAAGGCGCCGGCCTTTGTGAAGAACAGACCGAGTTGGCCAAGCAGAGGCCAATCGAGACCGCTGATTACGCCGCTTGCCGGCGGCAACTGCGCCAACGCAACTGCGTTGATGCCGCCTTTGCCCAGCCATTTGGGCGGTGCCTTAACCAGCCAGTTGATGACACCTCCCGCAATGAACAGCCACGCGATCTCCGATTCGGTGACCACCGTGACGGCAGCCAGCGTCAGGTAAATCGCGAGTAAGAGCCGGTGTCTGCCCACCGTCTTTGTGGTGAGCTTGTACGCGCTCATTGCAATGATGCCCACGACGGCCGCGCCGACGCCATAGAAAACCGCCTGCATCCAGGCAAGACCGCCAAAGTGCGCGTAAGCCCATCCGAGCAGAACCACCATCGCAAACGACGGCAGGACGAAGGCGATGCCAGCGAGCGTCGCGCCAACCACACGATAGTGGACGTAGCCAAGATAGATGCCGAGCTGCGCGGCGAGCGGGCCGGGCATCATCTGCGCCAGTGCCAAGCCCTCGCGGTAGTCCGCGTCGGTAATCCAGCCGCGCCGTTCGACAAGATCGCGATGCATGTACCCGACCAGTGCCACGGGACCGCCGAAGCCGAAGGTGCCAAGCCGCAGCATATAAAGCACCATCTGACCCAGCGTGTAGCCTGGTGCGGAGGCGGTTGTCGTGCTCATGGGCGGCTCCTGCTTTCCTTGTGCTTCGTGCTGGCGGCAAAGTGCGCGTAGAGCGCGTCGAGAACCGGCATCATCGCGTCGAGCAACTGATCATCGTCGGGCGCAGCCTCGCGCGTGCCGGCCAACACGGCTTCGAAGCCGCTGGCCTCTGGCACGGACTCGCCGCCGACATCCAGTGAATGAACCAGTTGCCCAAGGCGCAGCAGCGCCGCGTCGTGATCGAGACCGAACGTCGCGAGCAAAACCTCGAAAGTCACCCGGTCGTCGACGTGCGTGAATGCGGCGCCATCGAAATCGAAGCCGAGCGCGTCTGCGGGACACGCCTTGGGCGACTCGAGCCACACGAACCGAGCCTCGAGATCGATAAACCGACCAATCAGCCATGCGCTCGCTACCCGGTCTACCCACAGGCGACGACGTGTCGCCCAGATTCGCCGCTGATAGTCCTCGCGCTTGAGGAGGGCGATGGGCTGGTTGGCCGCGTGCGGCTCACCCGGCGACAGGACCGTCTCGACATGAGAAACGAAGTCCCCCCACGCGGCTGCCGCGCGTGCGGCAGCCTCGGTGGGGAAGTAATCGATTGCGGCAACGCTCTCATAGTCCTTTTGCAGCCGCCGTTGCAACCGGGCCAGCTCGGCAGGCGACTGCGCAGACACCGCCTTGCGTGCCTCGGCGAGCGATTGGACGACGTTGTCGTAGTCGTCGGATCGGTCGAACAGCCCGCGGAAGTACGCCTCCTGCGCCGCGTCGAGGCTTGGGGTGCGCAGCAGATGCGCGGTGCCGCCGCTGTCGCTGATGGATTCGGCAAGCTCGCGCAGCATGCCTTCACGCTCGGCGTTGTAGGGCAGCAGATAAACGCCGTCCCGCAGAACGGCACAGCCCCGGGCTTTCAATGCGCGCCAGTACCGCATGCGCGCGGTGGCATTTTCCGTCGGCAGTGACAGCACTAGCAGCGACCAGGTGGAAATTCGTTTCATGTAGATAACATTACGTCAACGTAACATACTCTACAAGTTTACTTTTCGTATGATCGGCCAGGTTTTGTCCGCCGAGCCGGCTGGGGGCCAGTACACTTCCCCCCAATAGACGATGCGAGGTTTGACGACCGTGAAATTCCGATACAGCGCGGTATTCACCGCTTTGGCTGCCGCGGCGCTTTTCGGCGCCGCGACGCCGCTCGCCAAAGCGATGCTCGGCGCCGTCAGTCCATTCATGCTGGCCGGGCTGTTTTATCTGGGGAGCGGCTTGGGGCTGGGTGTCGGGATCGCGTGGCGCGCGTTGAGTGGGCGTGGGCGTCATGCCGGCAGCGACCATCGCATCCAGCGGGGCGAGCTGCCGTGGCTGATCGGCGCGATTGCGATGGGGGGTGTCGCCGGCCCGGCGTTGCTGATGCTGGGGCTGTCGAGCACCCCGGCGGCAACGAGTTCGCTGCTGTTGAACCTCGAGGGCGTGCTGACGGCCGTCATTGCCTGGGTGGTTTTCCGGGAAAACGTGGACCTCCAGGTTTTTCTCGGCATGGTGGCGATCGTCGCGGGCGGCGTGCTTCTCTCATGGCACCCTGGCGGGGTGGGTTTGCCGGTGGGCGCGCTGTTGATCGTCTGTGCGTGTATGTGCTGGGCTATCGACAACAACCTCACGCGCAAGGTCTCGGCAAACGACGCAATGGTGATTGCGTGTCTGAAAGGATTGGCGGCGGGTCCGGTAAATCTTGGCATTGCGTTCGCGGCGGGTGCTTCGCTGCCGTCGCCAGGGACAGTGGCCGCGGCCATGGCGACAGGGCTTGCCGGTTACGGAATCAGTCTCGTGCTGTTCGTGGTCGCGCTGCGCAATCTCGGAACCGCGCGTACTGGTGCTTACTTTTCGGTGGCGCCGCTGTTCGGCGTCATACTTTCTCTGATCATCTGGCCCGCATGGCCTGATCTGACTTTTTCGTTGGCTGCCGGACTCATGGCGGTCGGTATCTGGCTGCATGTGCGTGAGCGGCACGAACATGCGCATACGCACGAGCGGCTCGAGCATACGCATCGCCACCGCCATGACGAACATCATCAGCACGAACACGACTTTCCTTATGCCGGCGATGCGCCGCACACGCACGCGCACGCACATCTACCCATCACGCATTCGCATGCGCATTTTCCCGACATCCATCACCGGCATCGGCACTAGCCGGTGGGGTCGGTCCGAAGTCGGGGCAGCATGCAGCGACACCTCGGGATCGCGCCATGGATGTGGTTGAAGCAGCCGTCCGGCGCGCGGTGCATTCCGGTCCCTTTCATTACATTGACGATGCGCCGAAACGCTCCACAACCTCCCACCCCAAACCACCTCACTTCGTACTTTTGGAGTGGCGACGCCATCCGCAGGCGGTGCGTGAGCGACGTTGTGCTGTCGGGCACTGTCGACGTGCCTGAGCTCCCAACGCGCCTGCTCGCCGATTGGACGCGGGAGTTATCGCTGCGCATGACGCTGGGCGCCGGGGATGTCGATGTGATGCCGCTCGCTCGCGCGCGGGCGCGCTGGCCGAACTATTCGCAATATGTGCAGGCCGCGTCCGATTGGACGAACACGCTTGGCTTGCCCGGGTCGCTCGCGTCGAAGGATGTCGCGCTCATGGCGTGCCGTGGTGCGAGGTATCACCACGACGGAGAACAGTACGGCGGCGCGGCCTTTTGCAATTTGTTCCTGAGCGAAGACAAGGGGCAGGACGTTCATTTCCCCGGATTGGACCTTCGCATTCCTTTGACCCGGGGGACGGTGCTGATATTCGACACCTGCCAGCCGCACGGGGTGATTCAACGCGGCCGCCACGCCTTCGATGCCGACGATTTCCCCGTAGATCAGGATGGCACGCAGGTATTCCTGACCTGGGAGCTTCCGATCGAGGATCCCGATGTCGCACGCGCCCTCCACGTCGCCTTCGACGTCGACCCATCGGGCCCGACGACGGTGAATGACGAGCAAGTGCGGCGCAATGGCGGAAGGGTCGAGGTCTGCCCGCAATCAGGTCACTGGCGTCGCGCGGGCGCATCGGGTCACGCGTTGAACGACGGCGTTCGATGATGCCAACGGCGTGGGCTGCTGCGCGCCAGCACCAGCGCTGACTACAGCGGGACGTCTTCGATCAAGGCCAGTCGAAGTGCGCGAATCCGTCGATCGACGAAATAACCACCGCCTTCCGTGTAGCGCAGATACAGCCGAGCGCACGACGTGCATTCCCACACGCTGCAGCGGTTGTATGGGAAGTAGCGCGGGGCGATCGGCGCATCGTCCGCCCAGTACGTCGTCTTGCCCGGCAGGTATTCGGCAACGGTCGGTTCCGGAGTGTCTTCCGCGAGCAAGGTGCCGATCTCCCGCAATAGCGTTTCGTCGAGGGAAACCGGTTGGGATTGCCAGCCGTCGAGCGGCGTTTTCGTGCACGCACACGGACCGGGCGTCTTGGCTTGCGCGCGTCGTGCAAGATCGATCAGGGTGGCGGTGTCCAGAGGGGCGGGCATGGTGCGTATAGTCGTGTCGATGAGGCGGCAAACGCGCCATCATGCGCGCGTTCGCCTGGGTTCGGCAAGCTGTCAGCCGTTCATCATTCGGTCACGCTGGCCAGCGACCCACGAGCGGTCGAAGCAACCTTGCGCAATCGATTTCAGCGCCGCCGCTTCCTTGGCCGCCTGCTTGCGAGCGCCCTCGATGACGGCTTCAACATCCGCAGGCGCGATCGCGAGCACGCCGTCCTCGTCGCCGACGACGATGTCGCCCGGATGTACCACCATCCCGCCGACGGTCACGGGCACGTTGATCTCGCCCGGTCCGTTCTTGTATGGGCCACGATGCGTCACACCGCGTGCGTAAACCGGAAAATCGCGCTGGCGCAGAGCGCCGACATCGCGGATCGCGCCGTCGATCACGAGACCTTGCACGCCAAGGCTTTCCGCGAAGCTCGCCATGATGTCGCCCATCAGCGCCTGCGTGAGCTCCCCGGCGCCGTCGATCACGAGTACGTCGCCGGGCCGGCAGTAGTCAAACGCGCGATGGATCGCGAGATTATCGCCACCGCGCGTGCGCACGGTAACCGCCGTGCCAGCCATCGGCTTCGGTCGATGAAACGGCCGCAGGCGGGTCGTGCCGCTCACGCGGGCCATGCTGTCGCTCAATAGCGATACGGCGAGTTCTCGCAAGGCGACGAGCGTCGCGGGGCTCGTCTGGGCCGCCGATTCATATTCGCGCCATCCGGCCATATTCATATCGTTGCTCCTTCGGTTGATCGTTGTCGTTCGAGCTGCGCGGATAGGCGCCCGTACACTGCACGCGCATTGCCTTCGAAAATGCGCCGGCGGTCCGCGTCGCTGAGCCATTCGATGGCATCGATATAGCGGCGCGTGTCGTCGAAGTAATGGCCGGTTTCCGGATCGATCCCCTGCACCGCGCCGATCGTTTCCGACGCGAACAGAATGTTCTTCGCCGGAATCACCTTGGCGAGCAGTTCGGCGCCCGGCTGATGGTAGACGCATGTATCGAAGAAGACATTGTTCAGCAGGTGCTCGGTGAGCAGCGGCCGATTCATCTCCTGCGCGAGCCCGCGATAACGTCCCCAGTGATACGGCACCGCGCCGCCGCCGTGTGGAATGATGAACTTGAGCGTCGGGAAATCGGCAAACAGGTCGGCGCTCAGCAACTGCATGAACGCCGAGGTGTCGCCGTTGATGTAATGGGCGCCGGTTGCATGGAAGTTGGGATTGCACGAGGACGAAACGTGAATCATCGCCGGCACGTCGAGTTCAACCAGTGCTTCGTAGAGCGGGTACCACGAGCGGTGGCTCAACGGCGGCCCAGACCAGTGTCCACCTGACGGATCGGGATTCAGATTGCAACCGATAAAGCCCAAGTCCTCGACGCATCGCCGCAACTCGGCGATGCAATTTTCCGGTGCTACGCCCGGCGCCTGCGGCAGCTGGCAGACGCCGACGAAGTTGCGCGGGAAAAGCTCGCACACGCGATGTACGAGGTCGTTGCAGGCCGCCGACCAGACCGCGTTGGCTTGCGCTGAAGCCAGGTGGTGGCCCATGCCGGCAGCGCGCGGGGAGAAGATCGTAAGATCGGTGCCGCGCTCGCGCTGGATACGCAACTGACCGCGTTCGATGCTCTCGCGAATTTCGTCGTCGGAAATGTTGGGGCGAGGGGGCGGCGCAACGCCGTCCTTCAGCGCTGCGATCTGCTGCGCGCGCCATGTTTCGTGTTGCGGGGGTGAGGTCGTATAGTGACCGTGACAATCAATGATCATGCGTGACTTCCGTAACGTTGTGTGCGGGATTCAGGTGCGGGCGGCGGAATCCGCCGTGGACAGCGAAGTGTCTTCGTCGTCGGCCGGCTTCACTCGCATCACGAGCGCGATGACTGTCGCCATGACGAGGAACGCCGCGATCGTCAGCAGCGCGAACTTGAAGTTGCCCGTCGCGTTGCGCACGAGCCCGATGCTCCACGGCCCAACCAGCCCACCGAACTGCGCGATCGTGTTGATGAGCGCGATAGTCGCAGCGCCCGCCGCGCCGGTCCTGAACGAGGATGCGAGGCTCCAGAACAGCGGGTTGCCGGCGTAGATGAAAAGGCCCGTTATGCACAGCAGTACGTAGGCGATAACGGGATTCGGCGCATAAGCACTGCCGGCGATGGCGACGGCGCTCATGCCATAGACGAAGGCCAGATGTTTTTTGCGGTCCCCGGTGCGATCCGAACTGCGGCTGATGACGAACGTGCCCAGCACGCCCAGCAGCGGCGGCACGGCCGAGAGAAAGCCGACCTCGATGTTGCTCAGATGGCCAAGACTCTTGACAATCTGAGGCAGCCAAAGAAAGAGGCCGTAGATGCCGACCAAGGCGCAGCCGAACAGACAGGCAAGGCTCCATACGCGAATGTCGCTCGCTACGCGCAGCAGCGGGAAATGGGCGTTGCCACCGACGGCTTCGCGTTCGGCCGCCAGCGTCGTTTCGAGCCATTGCTTCTCGTCATCGGCGAGCCAGTCGGCATCGGCCGGGCGCTCGGTCATGATGCGCAGGGTGACAAGGCCCAGCAGCATCGCCGGAATGCCTTCGAGGATGAACATCCACTGCCATCCCTGCAGGCCCAGAACGCCGTTGGCATACGTCATCAGCGCGGTTGAGATGGGGCCGCCCAGCACGGCGGAAAACGATCCCGCTATGATGTAGCCACCCACCGCGCGGGCCCGGTAGCGCAACGGAAACCATTTGGTTAGGTACACAGCCACGCCAGGCAGGAAGCCCGCTTCCATCACGCCGAGCAAAAAGCGCAACGCGTAGAAGCTCTTATCGTCAAAGACGAAGGCCGTTGCGGCCGCCACCGCACCCCACGTGAGCAAGATGCGCGCGATCCAGCGGCGCGCGCCCACGCGATGCAGCAGCAGGTTGCTCGGCACCTCCAGGAGCATGTAGCCGACGAAGAAAATGCTGCCTGCGAAACCGAACACGGCGGGCGAAAAGCCGAGCGCCTTGTTCATGTCGAGCGCCGCGAAGCCGATGTTGATGCGATCGAGGTAGTTGAAGAACATCATCGCGAAGAGCATAGGCATGAGCCGCCCGTACACCTTTCGCATGGTTGCCGCTTCGTTGAATGGGGTCATGCCGTCTCCACGTTCTTTATGTCGGATCGCGAGGGCTCTGTGGCCCTGCGTTACAAACGGCCTTTGCCGTCAGCGTGCCCGCACCTGTGCCGCGCCTGATAAGGCGGGCCGGTTCGGATCACGAAAACCGATGATAAGAAGCGCGGTGTTCGGCGTCCAAGACGCGTTGCTTATGTTTCTATAAGCTTTTTTTTATAGTATGCGTCCGCGAGTGGCGCGGGAAGGCAGCCGAGGAAGGCGCGCAGATGCGCCGAGTCATCGTCAGCGCGGAATGTTGCAGCCAGCGTTGACCATTGCGACGCGCCTGGGTTCGCGAGATGGCGGAACACGACGTCCTTGCGGCCATGTCGCGCCACGGACTCACCGACAAATGTCACGCCGAGTCCCGCCGCGACGAGCGCGATGGCGGTCTGGATTTCGTAGGCTTGATGAGCGACGAATGGCGTCACGCCCGCGTCGCGATACAAGGACTGCACAGTGTGCTTGAACTGCGCGTTCTGGTGCTTCGGATACAGGATGAGCGGTGTGTCTTCGAGTTCGGAAATGCAAACCTTCTTCTTCCCCGCCAGCGGATGATCCGGTGAAAGCACTGCCACGATGTGTTCACGCAGCAGCGGATACGTCACGCAGCCGGGGATGTCGAGTGGTTGACGTCCGATGCCGACGTGAATGCGCATGTCGCGCAACGCATCGGCCTGCTCGTCGGTCAACATCTCGAAGAGCTTCAGTTCGATCTGTGGGTAAGCCCGATGGAATGCCTTCAGTGCGGGCGGCAGGATGCTGTACATCGCAGATCGCGTGAAGCCGATGGACAGCCAGCCACGTCGTCCTACGCCAATTTCCTGGGCGCCGAGGCTCGCCTGCTCCCATGAGCCGAGAATCTGGCGTGCCTCGGTGCAGAGATAGTGGCCCGCTTCGGTGAGTCTGAGCGGCCGCCTTGCGCGGTCGACGAGTTGCGTGCCAAGCCGCTCTTCCAGCAGTCGTATCTGCTGACTCAGTGCGGGTTGCGCGATATGCAAGCGCTCCGCCGCGCGGCTGAAGTTCAGCTCCTCGGCAAGAATGACGAAACACTGCAAGGACCTGAAATTCATGTCAACTTTCCTAACGTCCGGTGAGTCGCGCGCATCAGGCGATGGGGTCGTGCGCTGCTCACGTGCTCTCTCTATCGATGATCGTGAACCCTGTATCGACACGCAGCGTTTCGTTGAAGGGCGGGTTCCCATCCAGTCGCTGCAGCACGGCCTCGGCGGCAAGGCGTCCGATCATCGCCCCGTCGATGCGGACCGTCGACAAGGACGGATGGACGTGGGCGGCGGTGCTCAGATCGCCGAAACCCATCACCGCCACTTGCTGCGGAACGCCAATGCCGCGACTCGCCGCCTCGGCGAGAATGCCCTGCGCCAGCATGTCGGTGCTGCAAACAATCACGTCGGGCAATCCTTTGTCGAGCAAGCGTACAAAGCCTTCGCGCCCCGCTTGCAGTGTTGCCGGCGCGGGCAGGACTTCCAACGGCACATCGTCCATTCCGTGCGCCTTCAATGCCTCCACGACACTGATACTGCGGCGCATTCCGCGCGGATCGTCGGCTGACATCAGGGCGAACCGCCGGTACGATTTCTTCAGCAGATGGTCGACCACCGCGCGGCCGACGGCTTCGTGCGAGAAACCGACCAGCATGTCGATGGGGTCGTCGGCCAGGTCCCACACTTCCACGATCGGCACGTTCGTCTTGAGCAATCGCTCGCGTGTGACGCGGGAGTGGTCTGTGCCGGTCAGGACGATCGCATCCGGTCGACGGCCGAGCAAGGTGTGCACGAGTTGCTCTTCCCGTTCGCGACGGTAGTCCGTTAGCCCCAGCAGCGTTTCATAGCCCGACGCGGCCAGCGTCGACATCATCGTCTGCACCAGTTCCGTGAAGATCGATGTCGCAATCGTCGGCAACAGCAACGCCACGAGGTGGCTCCGGTTCGTGGCAAGCGCGCCCGCCAGCAGGTTGGGCACGTAGCCGGTCACGCGAACGGCGTCGAGCACCCGTTGCCGCGTTGCTTCGCGTACGAGTTCCGGTCGCTTCAGCGTGCGTGACACCGTCATCGCCGTAACGCCGGCAAGGCGTGCAACGTCTTCCAACGTCACGTTGTCGTTCGTCTGAGGCGGCCGACTGGCGGACGGCCTGTAGTGCTCTTCCATCGCGGCTCCCTGTGTTCATCCATTCTATCGATAAGAGAACGCGATTAGAGAGCCCAATGACATACGACGTCGTATGTATTAATCCCGGGAAAACCCGGATTTTCGGACTGTTTGCGCTAACATATGCTTCCAACACATAAGACATCACACAACATTTCGGAGACGATGATGGAAAATGGCGTAACGCGGGCAGCCTTGGCTCGGGATGAGGCGCTTGGCACGGCGGCCGCGACGGCAGGCGGCGTCGATGGCCGTTATGCGGGGCAAAGCAAGGCGCGCTACCTGGTCGTTTTCATGCTTTTCCTGATCACGACGGTCAACTACGCCGATCGCGGAACGCTCTCTATTACGGGCACGGCCATACAGCACCAACTGGGTATTTCGCCGGTCGCGATGGGCTACCTGTTCTCGTCGTTCGCATGGGCCTATGTCGCCGCGCAGATTCCCGGTGGCTGGCTGCTCGATCGCTTCGGCACCAAGCGGGTCTATGCCTGCAGTATCTTCTTTTGGTCACTGGTGACGGCGCTGCAGGGTCTGGTCGCGGGCTTGCCGGTGGCGATGGCGGTCATCACGCTGTTCGCGTTGCGCTTTCTCGTGGGGGCGGCCGAGGCGCCGGCATTCCCGGGCAATTCGCGCATGACCGCCACGTGGTTCCCGACGGCCGAGCGGGGCACGGCGTCGGCCATCTTCAATTCGTCGCAGTATTTTGCCGCCGTGCTGTTCACGCCGCTCATGGGCTGGATCACGCATGCGTACGGTTGGCAGTACGTGTTCTATGTGATGGGCGCGCTGGGCATCGTGCTCACCGGCGTCTGGCTGAAGACCATCTATGCGCCGCGCCAACATCCGCTCGCGAACGACGCGGAAGTCCGCTTCATTGCCGATCACGGTGCGATGATCGACCTCGAAGACAAACAAGTCGCCGCGCAGCGTCGCGTCGCGACGGCGGGTTCGAACGACGGAATGCAGGGGCGCAAGATTTTCAGGCAACTGCTCAAGAGCCGCATGATGCTTGGCGTGTTCATCGCGCAATACTGCATCACGACGCTCACCTATTTCTTCCTGACGTGGTTCCCGATCTACCTCGTGCAGGAGCGCCATATGTCGATCCTGAAGGCGGGCTTCGTGTCGTCGATCCCGGCGATTGCCGGCTTCCTCGGCGGCTTGCTCGGCGGCGTGGTGTCGGACCGGATGATGAAGCATGGCTTCTCGACGTCGACCGCGCGCAAGGTGCCCATCGTCGTCGGGCTGCTGCTGTCGACCTGCATGATCGCCTGCAACTACGTGGACAACCAATGGGTGGTGGTCGGCATCATGGCAGCGGCGTTCTTCGGCAAGGGCATCGGCGCGCTGGGCTGGGCCGTTGTGTCGGATACGGCGCCGAAGCAAGCAAGCGGGCTGTGCGCGGGCCTCTTCAATACGTTCGGTAACACGGCAGGTATCACGACGCCGATCGTGATCGGATATCTCGTGCAAGACACGGGTTCGTTCGCGGCGGCACTGGTCTTCGTGAGCGCCAATGCGCTGATTGCGATCGTGTGCTACCTGTTCGTCGTGGGCAAGATCGAGCGCTTCGAGCTGGCGGCGTAACGCATACCTGGCTACCGGTCCCATCGCAAGGAGATTCGATTGAATACCGCCCGCGGATTGCACGAGCAAGGTTCGCCCCTCGAGGCCGCATCGTCGAGCGCCATGGCGACGGCGGATGCCTTCGCCGGTGCGCAGCCGCTCGGCGGGTCGCCCGATGCCCATCGGGTGGCATTCCAGCCGAGCACGCGCTACCCGGACGTCGCCATCGAAATTCTCGATCCGAGCTTCGCGAAATACCGGCTCTACAGCAGCGCGGTCGAGCAGTTGGGGACCGGAATGCGCTGGGCCGAAGGCCCCGTGTACTTCCCCGCGGCACGCTACCTCGTCTTGAGCGACATTCCCAACAATCGCATGATGCGCTATGACGAAGTGACGGGGCATTGGGGTGTCTTTCGCCAGCCGTCGAATCAGAGCAACGGGAACACCCGAGACCGGCAAGGGCGACTCGTCACGTGCGAGCATCTCACGCGGCGCGTCACGCGCACGGAGCACAGCGGCAAGATCACGGTGCTCGCGAACGGCTATCAGGGCAAGCGCCTGAACTCGCCGAACGACGTCGTCTGCCAGTCGAACGGCGCCCTCTGGTTTACCGATCCGCCCTTCGGCATCGCGGGGCATTGGGAAGGCGAGAAGGCGACGCCCGAGCTGCCGCCATCCGTCTATCGTCTTTCGCCGGACGGTGAGTTGCAGGCGATGATCACTGACCTCGCCGGGCCGAACGGCCTGGCGTTCTCACCAGACGAGTCGAAGCTCTATGTGATCGATAGCCGGGCCACGCCGAGCCGCGTGCTGTGGCAATACGATGTCGGCGCAAACGGCGTCACGCTGTCAAACAAGTCGAAGCTTTTCGATGCCAACGGCGCCGGGGCGCTCGACGGCTTCGCGGTCGATACGGATGGCAACCTGTGGTGCGGCTGGGGCGCTGACGGACGCGCCGGTGTCAGTTCCGCCGACCTCGACGGGGTGAAGGTCTTCAACGCGAACGGCCAGCCGATCGGTTTTATCCGATTGCCGGAACGCTGCGCGAACTTGACGTTCGGCGGCCCGAAGAACAACCGGCTGTATATGGCAAGTTCGCATTCGCTTTATTCGCTTTACGTGGAAGCCGAGGGCGCCGTCTGATCGTCACGACGCTCGCCT